>JAFGRS010000952.1 GCA_016935045.1 Lentisphaeria bacterium
CGACCATTCCTCCCCCAACAGCCCCTGCAGCAGACGCTGAACCAGGCCCGGATCCACCGCCGCCGCGATGGCGCAGAGGTCCTCCAACTCCGCCTGGCTGACCTCGAGGGCCCTGACGGGCTCCCGACAGGCCGTGCAGATCATGACATTGCGCATGAAACCGATTGCATCCGCGTACAGTCTCTCGAGGTCCCTGCCCTGGTCGGCGAGATCCTGGATGACCCCGATCGCGGCGTCCAGGTTGTTCTCGAGCAACCCCACCGCCAACCGACGCAGCTCCGCACCCGAGGCCAAACCGAAGACGTCGATCACGTCCGTTTCCCGGATCATCTCCCCGGGCTGCCCCCCGCCACAGAAGGCGATCATCTGATCGAACACGGACTGCGCGTCCCGCATGCCCCCGTCGGCGGCACGGGCAATGGCATGGAGCGCCCCCTCGTCGACGTGGATGCCCTCCTCCTGCGCGATCTGCCGCAGGCGGGCCACGATGAGGGGCACGGGGATGCTCTTGAGATCGAAACGCTGGCAGCGGGAGAGAATGGTCGACAGCAGCTTGTGAGGTTCGGTGGTGGCGAAGAGGAACTTGACGTGGGCCGGGGGTTCTTCGAGGGTCTTCAGCAGGGCGTTCCATGCCGCCGGCGTCAGCATGTGCACCTCGTCGATGATGTACACCTTGTAACGCCCGCGGGAGGGGGTGTACTGAACGTTGTCGCGGATGTCGCGGACGTGTTCGACCTTGTTGTGCGAGGCGCCGTCAATCTCGATCACGTCGAGGGAAGTCCCTGCCGCGATCTCGCGGCAATTCGCGCAGGCACAGCAGGGCTCCGCGACCAGGCCCTCGCTGCAGTTCAGGGCTTTGGCGAAGATGCGGGCCGTGGTGGTCTTGCCCGTGCCGCGGGGACCGACGAACAGGTATGCATGGCCGACCCGCTGCCGCGTGATCGCGTTCTGCAGGGTGCGGGTGATGTGCTCCTGGCCGACGACCTCGGCGAAGCGTTGCGGGCGCCATTTGCGGGCGAGTACCTGGTAGGACATGCGGCAAAAACTCCTGGCCGGAGTGTTGGAGGCCCGGAAGGCATTCCACCATCCGGATGCCGGCCGTAGAGCAAAGACCAGCAACCAGCGACCGCTTGGCTGCGCGTTGCGCTCTGCGCCGAAACGGCTCAGCAGCCGTCTTTGCTGAAGCTGCGCCGGGGTGTGCGAGGAGGTCCGCCCTCGATTCCCGGGCAAACCGGAACCCACCGGCACACCGCGGTCGAGAGCGAAGCCGGCTCGCTGCGGGACACGGGGCCGGCCATCCCGGCCCCGTCCGGAAACAGGAGAGCCGCAGCCGCCCGGTCCAGGTCGTCCTCCAGCACCCAGGTCTTCCGCTTAGGGCTGCTCGGTTCCCCGCCTGACCCGGTTCACGGCCTTCCTGTCGCAGAGGTCCCGGAACGGGACAGCTACGGCAGTCCGGACTATACCTCCGCCACCTCGCCGCCGCAACGACAGGCCCCGGAAAAGTACTCCAGCAAGAGGCACAACTCCCGGCGCAGCTCCGCGCGGCGCACCACCCGGTCGATGAAGCCGTGTCGCAGCAGGAACTCGGCGCTCTGGAACCCCGGCGGCAGTTCCGACTGCGTGGTCTGCTTGATGACGCGGGGTCCGGCGAAGCCGATCAGGGCGCGGGGTTCGGCCACGATCACATCGCCGAGGGACGCGAAGCTGGCAGTGACCCCGGCCGTGGTGGGATGGGTCATGATGACGATGTACGGCAGTCCGGCTTCGCCATGCCTGGCCAGGGCGCCCGAGGTTTTCGCCATCTGCATCAGGCTCAGCATGCCCTCCTGCATGCGGGCCCCGCCGCTGGCCGTGACGATCACCAGAGGCAGGCCCCCTTCCGTGGCCGCCTCGGTCAGGCGCGTCACCTTCTCCCCGACCACCGATCCCATGCTCGCTCCCATGAAACGGAAATCCATCACCCCCAATGCCATCCGGCGACCATCGAGGGCCGCCATGCCGCAGACAATGGCCTCGTCGAGTTTCGCCTTGGCCCGGCTCTCCTCGAGCTTCTTGTCGTAGATCCCGCCCCCGGCGAACCCCAGCGCGTCCACCGACCGCAGGTGCGCATCCATTTCCCGGAAGGAACCCGCGTCCGTCAACAGGTCGATGCGGGCCTCGGCTGTGAGTGGGTAGTGGTAGCCGCATTTGGGGCAGACGTGCAGGTTTTCCGCCAGGGCGGTGCGGTAGAGGGTCGCTTCGCACCCCGTGCACTTGATCCACAGGCCCGGCGGGATTTCCCTCTTGGGCACTGCCCGCACGGTCGAGTACTTGGTCTTGCGGAAGAGAGGCATCGCATTCACCCTCTGGCCGTTGTCAGGACGCTCACCTCGGAGGCACCGGCGCCCAGCAGGGCCCAGGCCGCCTCCGCCAGCGTTGCCCCGGTTGTAAACACATCGTCAACCAGCAGGACGTGCCGGCCACGCACGGACCCGACCCGACGGGGCGCAAACGCCCCACGCACGTTCGCCCGCCGACGCTCGAAGTCCAACATGGCCTGCTGCGAGGTCCGCTGACAACGCCGCAGGGCCGCCGAACATGGCAACCCCAGGACCCGAGCCACCACCTCCGCCAGCAGCCCGGCCTGGTTGTACCCGCGAAGCAGCGCCTTGGTCCAGTGCAGGGGGACCGGCACCACGACCGTCGGCTCACCGGCGCCGTGCGCCTCCCAACTCGCCGCCATGGCACGCCCCAACGGCCGCGCCAGGATGGTGTCGTCCTGGTACTTGAAACGGTGCACCAGCCGGCGTACGAGCCCGCCAAAGCGGTAGGCGCTCACTGCCCGGATCCAGGGCCGCGTACCGGCCCGGAGGCACTCTCCGCAGACCTCGAGCACCCCGTCCAACACCCCGCCACAGGCCGGACAGCGCGGCGTCGGCAACGACGCCATCTCCGTCCCGCAGCCATGGCAGAGATCCTCGCCCGGCGGACAGGGGACCGCCCGGCACGCCGGGCACAGGGCCGGGAGCAGAGCGTCCCACAGGCCGCATCCCAGGCCCCGGGCCCGGCGCGACAGTGCCGCCAGGGGTGCCGGCGCTCGCTGGGCGATGGTGCGCTCCATGACTTTCTCTCCGCGAGGGCGGCGTGGGGGGAGCCTGCGGGTGTCTTCCGGTCACGGTGGATCCGGGCCCCGGCGCTCCAAGGCTGCGAGACGGGACTCCAGTTCGCGGATGGTGCGCTGGAGCCGTTCCAGCCGTTTCACGTTCATCTGCATGCGGGCAAACTCGCGCCGGTCCAGCGCGGGTGTGCCGAAGACCAGGGCTCCGGCATCGAGGTCCGCCGTGACCCCCGACTGGCCCATGACGATGGCGCCGTCCCCGATGGCACAGTGATCGATCAGACCCACCTGACCCGCCAGGATCACGCCGTTGCCCAGCCGGCAACTGCCCGACAGCCCCGCCTGCCCCGCCACCAGACACCCCTGCCCCACCACCACGTTGTGAGCGATCTGGACCAGGTTGTCGATCTTGGTGCCACGCTGAATCCAGGTGCGGCCGAAACGGGCGCGGTCCACCGCCGTCAACGCCCCGATCTCCACATCGTCGTCGATCTGCACGCTGCCGAGCTGGGGGATCTTGGCGTGGCCCCGCGGTCCCGAGACGTACCCGAAGCCGTCCGCTCCAATGACTGCCCCGGGATGGATGATCACCCGGTTGCCGATGCAGCAGCGCTCGCGCACGGTCACGTTGGGATACAGGCGGCAGTCCTCGCCGATGCGGGACCCTTCGCCGATGCAGCACCCCGCCTCGATCACGCTTCGATCCCCGACCCGGGCGCCGGCCCCAAGGACCACGTGGGGCCCCAGGTGCACCCCTGCCCCCAGGCACGCCGAAGCCGCCACCACCGCCGTGGCATGGATGCCCGGCGCCGGCACCGCTGGGGGAGGCGCAAAGTGCTGCACCAGAATCGAAAAACTATCGGAAGGCCGGTCGCATACCACCCAGGCCCGACCCGAAGGAGGAGCCGTGTCGAAACCCGGAGGCACCAACACCACCCCCGCGGCGGACGGCAGGACCCGCGAACGATACTTGGGATGCCCGAGGAAGGAGACCTGGTCGGGAAGCGCGTCCGCCAGCGAGGCAACCCCCCGCACGGGCACGTCCCCGGGGCCCCGCAGAACCCCTCCGACCGCCTCCGCGACCCACTGGCTGGTCTCCTCCGGCACCATCATCCGGCCTCCCCTACTCGCCCCCGCCCGCGCCATCCCCGGCGGCCGGAGGCTGTTCGTCATCGCCGTCCCCCTTGTCGTCCTTGCGCAACTCCTCGAGTTCCGCCTTGGCCTTCGCGAGTTCCTCCTCGTGCCCCCGGTTGATCTCCGTCAGAATCTCCGCCGTCACCTCGTCTTCCTCCGGATACAGCAGCAGCACCGGAATCCGGTTCAGGCTGCGCCCGTTGATGTCGTACACCAGGCGGAACCCCTTGTTCCTGCAGAATGTCCGCACATACTGCGTGATGTCGTCGATCAGCTCCTGCTCGGCCTTGACCCGGTTCCGGTTCAGGTCCCGCATGCCGCTGCGCTGGAACTGCTGAAACTCCTCTTCCTTGGCACGCAGACGCTCGACCCGGAGCCGCAGCCCGCGCCGGGCATTGTCACGGGCCTCCTGGCTCAGCAGTTCGTTGTCCGCTTCCGCTTCCAGCTTCTTGGCCTCCTCCACCATCCCCTTCAGCTCCTCGCGGAGCAGTGCGACGCGCTCCTCGAAGTCGTCCTTCTTCTGCTCGAAGGCCGCGTTGGCGCGCACCGTCTTGTAGTACCCCTCGAAGACCACCTCCATGTTCACGTAGGCCGTATCCCCGGCAGCCAGGGATACGGTCGACAGGACGAGCCCCGCCAGGACGGCGGCGGTGTGGCGGACGCAGATCGGTACGGTCATGCCTGTTCCCTTTCCTCTTGGTTCGGCGCGCGCTGGCGGCGCTGTTCTTCCTGCTGACTGAGTTCGTCCACGAGCATTTTCACCAACGTCTCGAACCGGGGAACGTTCTCCGGATCGAGTTCCATCAGAGTCTGGTGCGCCTGCAGCACGGTCTCGGCGGCGCCATCCACGGCAAAGGCCTCCGCCGCCGCCCGGCAGATCGTGGCCCAGGTCCGCTCGGGGGCCGGAACGGCGCTGAAACGCCACAGCCGCGAGACCCCGATCGTCGTGAGCAGCTCCCGCAGGGCCGGCGAGGCATTGACGATGGCAAAGGCACTGCACCCCCGCCCCTGCAACCCCAGCATCGCCAGCACACCCAGAAAGGTGCTGTCCAGCCCGGTGCATTCGCCAAGGTCCAGGATGACACCCTTGGCCCCCTCGGACAGGACCCGCTCCCCGAACTGTGCCAGCTGACGGCTGACCTTGAAGGTGCCCCGGCCCCGCACCCGGATGGCAGTAATCCCTGCCCGGGTGGCTGCCAGTATCTCCGTGTCAGCACCCATGGGAGTCGCCATCCTCGCCTGCAAGGGGCAAACGGCCATGCATCCACGGTCCGGAACGCCCGGCCCCCGGCCCTGCCTGCATCCGCGACACCATCATGCGTCCGCCTCCGAAATCAAGACCGCCTTGATGCGGCGGACGCCCCGACTGCTGGCTTCCTCCTTGCGGATCGCGAAACGGCCCAGCGCACCCGTGTGCGCCACGTGGGGACCGCCGCAGATCTCGGTGCTGAAATCCCCGATCCGGTACACCTTCACCACCTCGCCGTAGCGCTCGGCAAACAGTCCGATGGCGCCCGTCTTCTCGGCCTCTCCGTAGGGCATCTCCCGGACCTCGATGGGAAGATCGCGTCGGATCTGCTCGTTGACGATCTTCTCGACCTCGGCCAGGGCCTCCGGCGGAACCCTCTCGGGATGGGTGAAATCGAAGCGCAGGCGGTCGGCGGTGATGTTCGATCCCGCCTGCTTCACGTGCTCCCCGAGCACCCGGCGCAGGGCCTGGTGCAGGAGGTGCGTGGCCGTATGCAGGGCGGTGGTCCTGTCGGAGTTGTCCGCCAGGCCGCCCTTGAACTTCTTCTCCGCCCCGGCACGGCTGGTCTCCTGGTGCTTGCGGAAGGCTTCCTCGAAGCCCTTTTCGTCGACCTGGAACCCCCGTTCCGAAGCCATTTCGACGGTGAGTTCGAGGGGAAAGCCGAAGGTCTCGTAGAGGTAGAACGCCTTGCGGCCGCTGATGACCTTGCGCTCGACATGGGCGGGAAAGCTGTCCACGAGCTTGCCGAACTCCCGCAGACCCCGTTCGAGAGTCGCAGCGAACTGAGACTCCTCCCGGCCCATCTCCTCGAGGATCGCGGCGCGGTTCTGCCCGAGTTCCGGATACACCTCCCGGTATTGGTCGATCACCACCTCCGCCAGGGGCCGGGTGACGGCGGCCGTCGTCCCCAGCTTGCGGCTCTCCCGGATCGCCCGCCGGATCAGCCGGCGCAGGACGTAGCCCTGGTCCACGTTGCCCGGCCGCACCCCGTCCGCCATCAGGAAGGTGGCCGCGCGGAGGTGTTCGGCAAGGATCCGGCCGCTGCGGGACTCCTGCGGACGTTCCGCTCCCGTCACCCCGCGAATGGCGTCGAACAAACCGGCAAACAACTCGGTCTCGTAGCACGTGCTCCGGCCCTGCAGGATGGCCGTGACCCGTTCCACCCCCATGCCCGTGTCCACGTTCTTCTGCCGCAGCGGCACGTACGTCCCCTGCTCGGTCTTGTTGTACTCCATGAACACGTCGTTCCAGATCTCGACCCAGCGCCCATCCCGGGGATCGAAAGCCGCCGGCGCGGGACCGGTCCCGGTCCAGTAGAACATCTCCGTGTCCGGACCGCAGGGCCCCGTCCGACCTGCGGGCCCCCACCAGTTGTCCGCCTTGCCCAGACGCGCAATGCGCGCCTCCGGCATCCCCAACCCGCGCCAGGTCCCGAAGGCCTCCGCGTCGAAGGGCGCATCCTCATCCCCCGCGAATACACTCACCGCCAGGCGCTCCGCAGACAGCCCCAGCCAGGCAGGGTCGGTCAGGAAGGCGTGGCTCCAGTGGATCGCCTCGCGCTTGAAGTAATCGCCCAGAGACCAGTTCCCCAACATCTCGAAGAAGGTGAGGTGCACCGCGTCGCCCACCTCCTCGATGTCGCCCGTGCGCACACATTTCTGGACGTTCACCAGACGACTGCCGGCGGGATGCTTCTCCCCCAGCAGAAAGGGCACCAAAGGGTGCATGCCAGCCGTCGTGAACAGCACCGTGGGATCGTTCTCGGGCACCAGGGGCGCACTGCGGATCTCCGCATGCCCGTGCCGGCGGAAAAAATCGATGTACTTGCGCCTGAGTTCGTTTGCCGTCATAGTCCCATGATCCATCGTCCAGCGGATGAACGCCATGCAAAGAGCGGTACTGTACATGGCGTCGGGCAGTTTGGAAAATCGGAGGTGGTTGGCATGGCGTTCGCACAGATGCAGTGGCGCAGCGAGGTCCTCGGCAAACAGGTCGGCATGGCCGTGATCCTGCCGGACGTGGGGGTTCCCCCCTTCCCCGTGTTCTACCTACTGCACGGGCTGTCCGACGACTACACCATCTGGCACCGCCGCACCCGCATCGAGTGGTACGTCCGCGATCTGCCCCTCATCGTCGTCATGCCCGACGGCTTCCGCGGCTTCTACACCGACAACGCCCAGGGACCCGACTACGCCACCTACATGGCCGTGGAACTCCCCGCCCTCGTGCAGCGCTTCCTGCCGGCGCGCACCGACCGCGGCGGCCGCTGCATCGGCGGACTCTCCATGGGAGGCTACGGCGCCCTGCGCCTGGCCCTCGGCTATCCGGAACGCTATGTCTCCGCCAACAGCCACTCGGGGGCACTGCTCTTCGGCCACCGCAATCCCGATCCCCAGGACGCACGCGCGCCGGAGTTCCTGCGCATCACGGGCCCCAATCCCGCCGGCAGCACGCACGACCTGCTGACACTGGCCCGGCGCTGCGGCGAGCGGGGCATGCTGCCGGCCCTGCGCATCGACTGCGGCACGGAGGACTTCCTCCTGCCCGCGAACCGGGAGTTCCTTGCCTTCCTGAAGGCGGAGGGCATCGCCCACGAATATGCCGAATTCCCGGGAGCCCACACCTGGGACTACTGGGACACGCACGTCCAGGAAGCCCTCGCATTCCACTGCCGGCACCTTGGCATCATACCGGCCGCGCCGCCCGCCTGAGCGGCCGCCATGCCAGGGGACGACAGGCCCGCGGGCGCTCCCG
>JAFGRS010000953.1 GCA_016935045.1 Lentisphaeria bacterium
CCCGCCCGGGCAGCGGCGCTGCGCGGCGCCACAAGAGCAGCCAGCACTGCCAGGCCGACGAGTGTGCCCACGGCAAGCCGGAGAGTCCGCAGCCGTCGACTCACAAGGCGACTCTCCGAATGTCCAGATTGTCGAGATCCAGACGCCCGATCTTCAGGTCCGCTGCCATGGCGATGTGATTGGCTTCCTGCGGCGTGGTCCCCAGGACCCGGACGGCGGCGGCATCGACGGCGACAATGTCCGTCGACGCCAGCAGCATCTTCTGCGTCTGGACATCCTCGGGCCGGGCGCGCTGCGGGCCGTTCGCGACGGTGACGCGGTAGGCATCGACTATGTTCAGGGCCGGTTTGCAGAACAGGCAGAACTCGGCAATGCAGGGATGCAGGCCCTGCTTGTGGTACGCGCGCCGGTCCCAGACCACCCCCATCAGGTTCTTCATGGCCACGGTGGCCTTGGATCCCATGTGGTGTTTGAGGACGGGAACGTTGATCAGGACATCGGATCCGAGAACCAGCTCGTGGACATCGACGGTGGCAAGGGTCTTGGCGTTCGGGATCTCGACCTTCTGGTAGTGCTTGGGGTCGTCGCCGGGGACGACGATGGCGCCGGCGGCCTTGGCCGCCGCCTCGATGCCGCTCTTCTCGTAGCAGGCCCTGCCAGGGGACACGCTGTGATCGAAGACGTAGACCTTGGCCGCCCCGGCGTTGAGGCAGAGCTCGACGATGCGTTTGACCAGTTCCGGGTTGGTGTCGGCGCCGGTCTCCGGTTCCCGGGCCCAGCCGATGTTCGGCTTCACCACCACGGAAGCTCCCTTGGGGACGAAACGCCCGATGCCGCCCAGGGCTTCCAGGGCCTTGTCCACCATGGCGGCAGGTTCCCCGTTGCGCACGGCAACGAGGTCGGGCAGCGCCGCCGGGGCGTCCTGCGCGGAGGCCTTGCGGCCCAACAGAAGGTGTGGCCCCGCCACGATCGCGGCACTGCCGCCCGCCAGGGCCTTGAGAGCTTGTCTGCGTTGCATGGTTTCCGGCTCTCCTGGTTGTGGATGCTACCCGTCACTGTAGTATAAGTAGTATAACGCGCGCGCAGCTGCTTGCATTGAAGCCGCCTCCTATTTCCCCGGGGGCCTGCAAGGCGCCGCGAGGCAGAGAATCCCCGGGGCGGACGGGTGGCCAGGGTCGGCGCCGGGCATACAGTAAGGCAGCGTCGTGAACGGCCCGTTGCCGGGACTCGCCGAGGCGGCACGCGGCATGGGCGGAAGGACCGGGGTGTCCTGTGAAACGTGTGTGGATCGTCGCCGCCTGCGTGGCGGCCGGAGTCGTGGGGGTGCTGGGCGCCATCGGGATCCTGGCCTTTCTGTCGTTCCGCGGCATTGCGCCACGGCAGGAACTGACCCGCGAGGAGAAGGCATTGCTGGTGCAGATCGACGATCTCGTGCCCTACGGTGTCGTCCCCCGCCAGGGCCTCCACAGGGAGTCCTTCGCCGCGAAGCGCAATGTGGACGGGTCTCTCGAACTCGAATACGACTACGACTCCGAATCGGAAGAGGATCCCTTCTCGATCTCCTCCGAAGCGGAGATCTGCCGGGACGAGCGGGATGCGCGGGAGTGTTTCAGCGGCAGGGTCACAGCCTACAGGATCGGCTTCCGGATCGGGGCACGGAACAGCGCTGCCACACTGCAGGAACGGGCCGACCTCTTCGGCCTCGGCGAGGACAGATTCGCGGCTCTCATCGCCGTCCAGGGCCAAACGACCGGAAACATGCTCGTGGTGCGGCAGGGATGTACCGTGTATAGCCTGATTCTCTCCAGTGTCTACATGGACGAAAAGGAACAGTTGCACGCCTTGCTCGAACCCAAGCTGGCCAAGGCGGGAACCGTGACCCTGGACTGACAGCATCCGAATGCCGGCCGCAAATCCACGATCGGCGCGGCCGCGTCCCGCCGGCCACCGCCCGCGCTGCGGGGGATTATAGGGGTAGGGACAGGGCATTGGTTTGCCCCGCCCCTCCCTCCGAACCGTACGTGCTGCGTACTTCTCGCAGGTCATCCGGTCGATGCCGGCCGCGCCGTCGTTGCGTCGGACGCGCGCGAACGACGCCCGAAGGTCGGCCGGGTTCCACGCCTTGTCGAGCAAGCTGTGCCATCTGCCTCCTTTCACTCCCTGTTCGAGAGCCGTCAACATGCGATCCGTCCAGACACTCGGGTCCCCACGGGCGCGCCCCAGCCATTGCCCAGCCGGGCGGCGTATCGTACCGCCGCGCCGCAGGGCGCCGGAATGGGTGCCCGTCCGCAGTTGCGGACCCCCGGGTTGACCTGACCCGGGACCGTGGCATCTTCTCTGGACGGTGGCCATGGGTGCCCGGCAGCTTGGCAGGACGCGGTGCCCGCGCCCAAGGCGCTGCGGGTGCGGTTCCGCTACCGGGCGACGACGCGGCGTATGGACGGCTTCGTGCGCTTGTGGAGCGTGGGTGCGAAGCCCGAGGAGGTGGGGATGCTGCGCTGGGATGTGGCGCCGCCCTCGGCGGAGTGGGGGAGCTTCGAGCGGGATTTCCGTTGGCGGGTGCGCTATCGGGTCGGAGAGGAATGGTCGGAGTGGACATCCCCGAGACGGTTCCGCGTCCTGCCGGATGCCGATCCGTTCCCCGTACCCCCGGTCGCAGAACTGCTCTCCCGGGTGCCGACGGGACACCCGCGCCTCTGGACGACCCCGGAGGGCCTGGTCGCGTTCCGTGCCCGGTCCCGGGGGCCGAGGCAGGAGCGGACGTCCGAGTGCGGCTCCTTCGGGTCGGCTCAGTCCGGGACGACGCGAGCCCTGTTTCCAGGCGTTCCTGCTTGCCGGCGCGAAGGCATCGGTCTATAGTCGCCGGCATGGGTTCGTTGTCGGTCAGGAAGTGCGTCGGTCGTACGGTGCTATCGGGCGGTCCGCTGGCGCGGTTGTGGCGGTTGCGCGAGGGATTGCGCCGCCTGGGGTGCCTGGGGGCGAACTCGGGTCCGTATCTCTGCCGCAGGCACGTTGGGAGACCTGCGCGTGGAACATGACTTCGCGACACTCCTGCAGCGGCTGGTTCGAGGGGATGTGGCCTTCGTGGTGATCGGGGGGATTGCCTGCGCGCTGAACGGTTTCGTGCGGGCGACCGAAGACGTGGACATCCTGGTGGACACCCAACCGGCCAACATCCGGCGCCTGCTGGCCGTGCTGGGGGAGTGGGGCGACGGTTACGCCCGGGAGCTGGCGCCCGAGGATTTCGCCCCGGAGCCCGGAGCCGTCCGGCTCGTGGAGGACTTCCCGCTGGATATCTTCACCATTCTCGAACAGCGGACCTATCGGGATTGGCTGCCGGAGAGCCTTGTCTCTCCCGACGGCATCCGCTATCTCGGTCCCCGGGGGCTGATCCTCAGCAAGCAGCACACCCACCGCGAGAAAGACCAGATCGACGTGATGGCGCTGCGCCGGCTGTTGGCCGGAGAGGAAGGCCGTGGGGCCGGGCTTCCCTAGTGCCTCGGGCGCCATTCTCGGGACGCCGCACTACATGAGTCCCGAACAGGCCCGGGGAGTGGCGGATCTCGGGGTCCCGACGGATGTCTATGCCCTCGGGGCGACGCTCTACCACCTCGTCACCGGCAGCCCGCCCTTCACCGGGGACAGCAGCCTGACGGTGCTGCACAAGCACATCCACGAGCCGCTGCCGCCTCCCCGCTCGCGCAATCCCGATGTGACGGAGGCCTGCAGCCGCCTGCTCGAAGCCATGATGGCCAAAGCCCCCGGCGACCGCTACGGAGACTGGCGGGTCCTCATGGCCGACATGGACCGGGTGCTGCAGGGAGAGGCCCCCCTGGAACCCGCGGTCCCCGCGGTATCCC
>JAFGRS010000954.1 GCA_016935045.1 Lentisphaeria bacterium
CCGGGAAGCTCCCAGCGCGCGCCCTGGCGCGCTTGGTAGCCGTTTCGCGATCGCCCGCGACAAGCGGGTGGACGCTAAACGGGTACTGGAGCGCCGATTCGGGGTGCGGGAGCGCGGCCGCGCCCCCTCCCCGCCCTCCTATCGGCGCTCCACCGGGACAAGCCCGGCGGCGGCGTTGGGATCCTGAAACAGCCCTGCGTCTTGCCCTCCGTGGTTGGCACAATGCTCGCGCAGTGGGTATGGTGCGGACAGGTGGTCTTCTCTGCCCGCGAACCGATTGTGGCCCCCATGTGGCAGGGACCCGCGGTGGGCCCGGTCAAGCGCTCAAGGAGAACAGGAAGCATGAGAATTGCCGTACCCCTGGCCGAGGGCCGTTTGTGCATGCACTTCGGGCACTGCGAGCAGTTTGCCTTGGTGGAGGTGGGCAGCGACGGCAAGACCCTTGTCGGCACCCGCTGCCTGACACCCCCTGCCCATGAACCGGGGGTCCTGCCTCGCTGGCTGCACGAGCAGGGCGCCAACCTGATTCTGGCGGGGGGCATGGGACAACGGGCGCAGGAACTGTTTGCGCGGTATGGGATTCAGGTCGTGGTCGGGGTGCCGGCCGGGGCGCCGGAAGACCTGGCCGCGAAGTACCTGGCCGGCACGCTCGAAGTGCAGGGGAACGTCTGCGACCATTGAGTCCCGGGGCCTCTCCGGGGATGCCGGCCCGCGGGAGCGTGCGGGGAGGGGAAATGGACGGGATTGGACCCTCTGGACGGAATGGACAGGCCCTCTTCGTCTCTGCCGTACGAGGCCCTCCATCTCGTCCATTCCGTCCATCTCGTCCATTCCGTCCATGTCCTCCCTCCCTTCCGCACTCGCCCCATCCCCTGGGGGGCGAAGCTCCTGCTGAGCCGATTCCCGAGTCCTTCCTGTTTTCACTGACGCATTGCTGCGGCAGGCCCCCCGGGCCTTGACAATCCAGCCTCGGCGCGCCATGGTTCCCACGCAAAGGCCCGGGCAACGATTCCGGGCCCAAGGACGTAGCCTGCTCCCCCCCATGAGTGACGCAGAAGCCGGACAGCACCGCCTCGCCGAGGGCAGTTTCCTCGGCAGCCATCGCATTGTGGCGAAGGTGGCGGTTGATTCGGACGGGGAGACCTATCTGGCCCGGGATCCCGGCCGGGGTGCCACGGTCCTTCTGCGTCTGTTCCGCCTGCGTCCCGCCAAGGACATCGAGGCGGTGGCCCGGCTGGCGGAGCGCTGCGGCCTGGCAGCCGCCATGCAACACCCCGGCATCGCACGCTGTACCCCCCTGCTGCGCGAGCGCGACATGCTCTACACGGCCATGGAGTTGCCCGACGGGCCGAGGGGTGCACCCATGACCCTCGCCAAGGCACTCGCGGAGACTGCCGGACGCCTGCCCTCGGAACGGGTAGAACTCCTCGCGGAACACCTCTGCCAGGCGTTGCAGTTCGCACATCGTTTCCGCGGCGACGGGATGGCCCATGGGCGTCTCTCCCTCGACACCATCTACCTCACGGCCCAACGCCAACCCCGCATCGCCGACTTCCGTGTGCTCTTCCCGGCGGACCCGACGGACGACATTCGCGCCCTCGGGTGCATCCTGGCACAGCTGCTGACGGGACATCCGCCCGACGCGAAGCGGGTCCCCTGCGTACCGGGGCTGAGACGCCGGTGGAACCGTCTCGTGCGCCGCTGCCTGGCCGCCGGCAGCCCCGACGGGTATGCGGGGATTTCGGGACTTCTGACCGATCTTGCGTCCGATGGCGCGGCTGTGGGACACGGAGTTGCCTGGGGGGGGCTCATCGCCCTTCTCGTCGTCATCCTGGCGGGAGGCATCGTGACGCTGCAGCGGTTGCGCCGGGCACTGCCCACCCAGGCCCCCGCCGCGGGCGCTCTGCACCAGGCGGGTCCCGCCCGTCCCGCACAGGCACTCCCGCCTCCACGGCCGGACGTCGCCGCCCTCTGGCGGCAGGCCGAGGAGGCACGGGTCCGGGGAGACACGGAGGCCGCCGGGAAGGCCCTCGAAGCGATTCTGGCCGCCACGCCGGGGGACGCGGAGGCGGCACGCCGTCTGGACGGCATCCGTTCCGAGTCTTCGCTCGCCATCGTAAACGCCGTCAAACAGCGCGCCGAGGATGCCTTCCGCCAGGCCGCGGGGATCCAGGAAAGCGATGGTTTCCGAACCCGGCTCGACGCCCTCAAGGCGACTCGCCAGGAGGCCGCCGGGCACCTCGCTGCCCTGCATCTCGACCGCGCCGGACCGGCGTATCGTCGGCTGCTGGCCGAGGCGGAGGCGATGGTCGCCCTGGACGCCGCCCGGACCCGGGCCGCCAGGGCCCGGGAAACGGCCGACGCGGCACGGGAAGGAGTCCCGACGACGGGCGCTGCAGGGGCAAGGGAGGCCATCCTGCGGCCCGCCACGACCTGCATGGAACAGGCCCGGACCCGCTGGGACGCCATGGACTTCGCGGCGGCGGAGGAGCTGTACCGCCAGGCGGCGGCCATGTTCGAGGGAACCGGCGCCGCGGCGGCGGACAGCCGACGCCTGGCCGCTGCACGCGAGCGCTATCGGTCCGAGGCCGCGAAGGCCGGCGACGACCTCCTGGCGCGCGTGCCGGAAGCCGCGCGCCGGCGCCTTGCGGAGCTGGCGCGGCTGGCCGAAGAGCACGCGGGAGCCGGAAGACTCGCCCAGGCGGCGGAAGCGTGGGAGACCGCCGCCGCGGAGTGTGCGGCCGCCCTCGACAAGGCCGCCACAGTCGCCCCCACACACATCCTCCCGGCCCGGGAACGCTTCCCCCGACCGACCGCGGGAAACCTGGTGCTCAACGGGACACTCGACGACGGGGCCGACGGCCAACCGACAGGGTGGAGCCGCGTGGACAACCTGACCAGCTTCTGGGATGCCAAAGGCAAGTCGGGACATTGCCTGCGCTTCGACACCAACGTGCTGCAGTCCGACAAGAAGGCGCTGCAGGCAAGCCCGGAGACATTCCAGGGCAAGTCCGGGGAGGGCCAGTACAACACCGTGGGCGCCCACGAAGGGGTCTGGGCCTTCTGTTCCCCGGTCCCGGTGCTTCCGGGGGACCGTTTCTTCCTTCTGGAAGCGGACGTCATGGGGCCCGCGAAGTCGACGGCCCTGTTCTACCCGCAGATCCTGATCCGGGGATACCGTCTCTTCGACGCCGAACGGGACGAGGGCACGTTCTCCTGGTTCCAGACGCCCCACGAGGGAGGGCCCGCGTTCTCCGAGCAGTTCGGCGCCGCGCAGCGCCGGGCACAGGCGGGAGACTACCTGATGCTCTGGCGGCACGCGCTGGTGTGCCGCAACTCCGCCCCGAACCTCTGGGAACACTACCGCATGGCCATCGCGTTGCCGCAGGAACAGAGGTTCCGGCCGGAGGTCATCCTGCTGAAGGCGTACGCCATGTGGCCCCTCGGGGAGTATCGCTTCGACAACATCGCCTTTCGGACCATCGACGAGGCGGAGTACAGCCGCGTGAAGGCGCAGGGGCACTCCATCGAGGGATTCATGCCGCTGGAATGAGGCGGCCCGCAGGCGCTCCCGACCCGGTGCACGTCCATGGCCACTGCTGCAGATACAACGGCGTTGCGGGAAGGCGACTTCCTCGGACCCTACCGCCTGGTCAGGCACCTGGCGCGCGGCGCGCACTGGGATGTCTACCTGGCCCGCAGTGGGGCGGAACGACGTCAGGTCGTGCTCAAACTCCCCCTCGAGCTGCACGAACCTCCCGCCGCCTTCCTCGAACGCGCCCGTGCCGCGGCCCGGGTCGAACACCCCAACCTGGCACGGATCTATGCTGTCGGCGAAGACCGGGGACGTCTCTACATCGCCCAGGAACTCGTGGCCGACCCGCGCGGCGTCGTCACCGATCTGGATACCGAACGGCTCAATCACGGCGGATGCCTGCCCGAACAACGCGTGCGCATCCTCGCCAAACACATCCTGGACGGCCTCGCCGCGGCCCGGCAGGCCCCCGGCGAAGGGCTCGTGCATGGCCACCTCCGGGCAGACAAGATCCTGCTCAACGAACAGAGACGCGCCAAGCTGATCGACACCGGGCTGCTGACGGCCGCTTGCCCCGGTGCCCGGGAACGGGATGACCGCTGCCTGGCCGCAATCCTCTATGCCCTCCTGACCGGGCGCGACCTGGGCCCCCAATCCCCGCTCCCTTCGGCCCTGGGCGCCAACCCGCGCTGGGACCGCCTCGTCAAGAACCTGCTGACCCCGGAACCGACGGCCGCGGGCAAGGACCTTGGCCGCCTGGCCGAGGAGTTGGCGTTGATCGATACCGCCCCCGGCCACCGGTGGGCCTGGCTGCTGCCCGTGGCGGCAACGCTGCTGCTGGCGGCGGCAGCCGTGGTGGCGGTGGCTGTCGTCCGGGCCCGGCAGCAACGCCGGGAGACGCTGCGCGCCCAGGCCCGGGAACAGGCCGAGTCCTCCCGGAACGAGCGCCTCGCGGCCGCGCTCGAGCAGGCTGTCCAGGCCCTTGCGAGCGCGGACCATGAAGCCGCCCTCCGGCACGTCGACGAGGCGCTGGTCCTCGACCCACAGTCCCCCCGCGCCCTGCGTCTCCAGGGCGACATCCGCCTCGCCGAAGGGATGGCCCGCGTGCGGGACGTCAAAGAGCGCGCCGATGCGTCCTGGGCAGCCGTCGAGGAGATCGACCCGGGCCAGGGCCTGGGGGAAACGCGGGAACAGACCCGAACCGCCCTGGCAGCCGCCCGGCAGGCCCTCAGCGAGATGGCCTTCGAACAGGCGGCCGCGCTCTTCCGTCAGGCCGCGGAGAACGCGGAAGCGCTTGCCGTCCAGGACCGCCGGAGAAGGGCCGCCGCGGCAGCGCGCCAGAGCGCCGAGGCCGGTCGCGACGGGGCCGACCTGGCGCACGCCGACGACCGCGCAGCCGAACTCTGGGAGGAGGCCGAGACGGCCCACCGCCAGGCCCTCGCCCGGTTCGAAAACGGCGACTTCACGCAGGCAGAAAAGACTTGGCACGACGCGGCGGCCGTCTTCGCCCGGGCCGGCAACCAGGCCCGTGGCGCGAACCGCCTGAGCGTCGCCGAGAACGCCTTCAGGGAGGCCGTCGCCGCGGCCGGAGAGGACGCGCGCGGGGCCATGCCGAAGGAGATCCGGGACCGCGTCCTCAGCCGCTCGCGTGAGGCCCTCGAGTGCGCCCGGAAGGAGCAGTGGGACGAGGCGGCGAAGGGGTGGGAGGATGCCCTTGCCGCCTTCCAGGAGGGTCTCGGTGATGCCGAACGGGTCCTGGCCCGACATCACTTCGACCAGGCGTCGAAGCGAGGCAGGGAACTCCTGGACGAGGGCCGCTTCGCCATGGCCGAAAGGGCCTTCGAGGAGGCCCTGGGCGTCAAGGGATACGGCGGGGACCGTGCGGTTCAGGGGTTGCTGGCCGAGGCCCGCAAGAAGCAGGGGACTCGCCCGCGCCGCACCGGCAACCTGGTTCTCAACGGCGACTTCAGCGCCGGCGAGGAGGGTGTCCCCGCGGGATGGACCGAACCCGACCGGCTCACCGTCTTCTGGGAGGACGGCGGCGTCACCGGGAAGTGCCTCCGCATGGACACGGACGTCTATCGCAGAGAGTGGGAGGAGCACCGCAGGGACCCCCATGTGCCCAGGCGTAAGACCCCCACCACTGGCACCCGTTATGATACCGTGGGCGGAACCACCGGCGTGGCGGTCTATTGCCGGCCCATCGACGTCGCCGCCGGCGCCTGCTACCGCGTCCGCTACGACGTCCAGGGCCAGGGGGAGCCCTTCCTGTACATGAAGGGGTATTGGAAGTGCGGTCCCGAGCACCTCAAGGAGTTGGGCGAGAAGATCTTCTTCCAGCCCGTTCCGGGGGGGCCATCCTACTCGCTGGTGGCCTTCGGCACCTCGGGAGAGGAGAAGCGTCAGCCCCGCGCGGGGGACTACATCCAGTCCTTCCGCCGGCGTCTCGTCGCCCGTTTTCCGGACGGCAAGGCCGGCGCCTGGCGCCGTTTCGAGACCGTGCTCCAGTTGCCCCCGGACCGCCCCATCGAGAAGATGCTCCTCGAACTCTATGCCTTCTGGCCGCCGGGGGAGTACCGCTTCGACAACGTCAGCATGGAGGAGGTGACCGAGGCCGAACTCCAGGCCTACGAAGCCCAACGCCAACAGCGGGGCGAAGAGGCGAACTTCGGCGTTCCGCCCCCCTCCCCGAACAGGCCTTGAGAGCAGGAACCGATGGGATCCCCCGCGCCGGCCCACCGGGGGAACGGGGACCGTGATGCCATGCCGGGAGAGTTCCGGCTGCCGGATCCGTCGTCGCCACCATGAATACGGTCATCCTGAGGGACAACGCGAACGCTGCCTGGGTGTGCTACCGCGAACCGGTGGACATCGTGTCCGCCCAGACCCTGGCGGAGGTCCTGCCCGCCCTCGAACGCCTGGACCGGGCGGTCCGGGACGGCGGCATGACGGCGGCCGGGTTTGTCAGTTACGAAGCGGCCCCGGCCTTCGACCCGGCCCTGGTCACCCGTCCCGCCGCGGACCTGCCCCTGCTCTGGTTCGGGCTCTTCCGGCGGCCCGACACCCTCCCTTCCCTGGATCATGCCGTGGCCGACGGCGCCGGCTTTTCCCTCGGGCCGTGGCTGCCTTCGGTGAGCCGGGACGCCTATGAGGGGGCCCTCGCGGCCATCCGGCAGCACCTGGCCGCCGGCGACACCTACCAGGTCAACTTCACCTTCCGTTTGCGGGCGGCATTCGGCGGCAATCCGCTCGCCTGGTTTGCCGGACTCGCGCCGTCGCAGCCATCCCCCTATGCGGCCTACGTCGATACCGGACGCTTCGCGATCTGCTCCGTCTCACCCGAACTCTTCTTCGAATTGCAGGAGAGCCGTATCGTATCCAGGCCCATGAAGGGGACCATGAGCCGCGGCCGGACCCCGGCCGAGGACCGCGCCCGCGCCAAGGCCCTGCGGCAGTGCCCCAAGAACCGGGCCGAGAACCTCATGATCGTCGACATGATCCGCAACGATATCGGCCGCGTCGCCATCCCCGGTTCGGTCCGGGTGCCGAGGCTCTTCCACGTGGAACGCTACCCGACCGTCCTGCAGATGACCTCCACCGTCGAGGCCCTCACCAACGCCGCGTTCCCCGACATCCTCGCCGCTCTCTTCCCCTGTGCTTCCATCACGGGCGCCCCAAAACCAAAAACCATGGCCATCATCGCCGCTCTCGAAGACACGCCCCGCGGGCTCTACTGCGGTTGTGTGGGGTGCTGGTCCGGACGCCGGGCGCGGTTCAGCGTCGCCATCCGCACGGCCGTCGTGGACCGCTCCCACGGCAACGCCGAATACGGGGTCGGGGGAGGCATCGTCTGGGACTCGATCCCGAGTGAGGAATACGAGGAATGCCGGATCAAGGCGCGCGTCCTCGGTGAACCGCGGCCGCCCTTCTCCCTTCTGGAGACCATGCTCTGGGAACCGGAACAGGGCGTATTCCTGCTGGACCTGCACCTGCGCCGCATCCTGGAGTCCGCCCGATACTTCGGGATCCCATTGGCGGAAAAGGCGTTGCGAAAGAGCATCGGGAGCGCAACCGCCGGCCTCCCCCGCCAATCCCACAGGCTGCGGTTGCTGGCGGGCCGGGATGGCGCCCTGCGCCTCGAAGCGCTACCCTTCGCCCAGGCCGATCCCGACGCCCCCGTGCGCCTCCGCTGGGCCCGCAAGCCGATCGACCCGATCGACCCGTTCCTTTCCCACAAGACCACGTACAGGATCCTCTACGAACAGGCCCGGGCCTCGCGGCAGGACTGCGACGATGTGCTGCTTTGGAATCCCCGCGGCGAAGCCACGGAGTCGACCATCGCCAATCTCGTCATCGAGCGCCGGGGACGACTCGTCACCCCGCCCGTCGAGTCCGGCCTGCTGCCGGGCACGTTCCGGCACCGCCTCCTCGAACAGGGCGAGATCGCCGCGGAACCGGTGACGGTCACCGACGTGCACCGCGCGCCTCGGCTGTTCCTCGTCAACTCCCTGCGCAAGTGGCGTCCGGCCGTGATGCTGGACGACGAACCGCCCTTCCCATCGGCAGCGGACCCGACCTGAGGACCCTCCGTCCCCCGGCGGGACCGGAAGATCAGGGCGATGCCTGGTAGGCGCCACGAGCCGAGTGGCGCGATCCCGAAGAACGTCGCGCTCGGCTCGCGCGACCTACTCCCGCCCCACGAGCCGAGTGGCGCGATC
>JAFGRS010000955.1 GCA_016935045.1 Lentisphaeria bacterium
GGGACGAGGGGGGCGGACAGACCCTCGCCGGCGGTCCTGGTGATCGGCAACGGCGCCGAACCCAAGGGCCTCGATCCACACACCGTGACGGGGGTCGCGGAACACAACATCATGGCGGCGCTGTTCGAGGGGCTGGTGGCGGAGGACCCGCGGGACCTGACGCCGGTCCCGGGAGTGGCGTCGCACTGGGAGGTCTCCGCCGACGGGCGCTGCTACACGTTCCACCTGCGGGCCGACGCCCGCTGGTCGAACGGCGACCCGGTGACGGCGGGGGACTTCGCCTACTCCTACCGGCGCATGCTGTCGCCCGGGCTGGCGGCCGAATATGCCTACATGCTGTTCCCCCTGGTCGGGGCCAAGGCGTTCAACGAAGGCCGGACCAAGGACTTCGCGACCGTCGGGGTCACGGTCCCGGAGGCCGCCACGCTGGTGCTCACCCTGGAACGGCCGGTCCCCTACTTTCTGCAGCTCCTCAACCATTACTCGTGGTGGCCGGTCCATCCGCAGACCATCGAGACCCACGGTCCCATGGACCAGCGCGACACGCCCTGGACGCGCCCGGGCAACCTGGTGGGCAATGGGCCCTTCGTCCTGACGAAGTGGGAGGTGAACCGGGAGATCGCGGTGCAGCGCAACCCGTTGTATTGGGACGCCGCCACCGTCCGGCTCGACGGGATCCGTTTCCTGCCCATCGACAGCGCCGAGACCGAGGAGCGCGCCTTCCGGGAAGGGAAACTGCACCTGACCAGCACCATCCCTCTGCACCAGATCGACCTGTACCGCCGGCGCAGCCCGGATCTGATCCGCTTCGATCCCTACCTGGGGACCTACTTCTACCGCTTCAATACCCAGGTCAAACCCCTCGACGATCCCCGTGTGCGCCAGGCCCTCGCCATGACCATCCAACGCAGCCAGATCACCGAATTCGTGCTCAAGGGCGGGCAACTCCCGGCGCTCCATTTCACCCCCCCCAACACCGGCGGTTACACCGCAGAGGCCCGCCTGACCGAGGACCCGGCGCAGGCCCGGGAGCTGCTCGCCCGGGCGGGATACCCCAACGGCGAGGGGATGCCCTCCCTCGAACTGCTGTACAACACCAGCGAGCAGCACCGCGTGCTGGCGGAGGCCGTGCAGCAGATGTGGAAGACCGCCCTCGGGGTGGATGTGCGCTTGGTGAACCAGGAGTGGAAGGTGTACCTGGACACCGTGCGTCGCGGCGACTACCAGATCGCCCGGGCGGCCTGGATCGGGGACTACAACGATCCCAATACCTTCCTGGACATGTGGGTCAGCGACGGCGGCAACAACCGGACGGGATGGTCCAATCCGCAGTACGACGCGCTCCTGAACCGGGCGGCGGCCGAAGGGGATGGGCCCGCCCGCCTGGACCTGTTCCAGCAGGCGGAGGCCATCCTGATGCGGGAGGTCCCCATCGCGCCGGTGTATTTCTACGTCCGCAGCCTGCTCATCCGGCCGAACGTCAGGGGCTGGCACCCGACCCTCCTGGATCACCACCCCTACAAGCACGTGTACATGGACGCCGAACAGACGCCCGGCGAATGACATGGCTGTTTGGCGATCGGCGCCCGTGTCCCCGCCGCCACTGCCCTTGCGGCAGTGGAGCGACGATCCGAGAGGGGGGAAGAGCAGCGGCGCCCGGGTCCCTCTTTCCCCTCATCGGCGTTCCACCCGGACCAGCCCGGCGGCGGCGTCACGCGCACTGCTGCCGATTCCCAGACCTCACCATGTTGATCACAGGGCGCGCGCGCATGGAACGCTCGGAGGAGAGGCGCTGGAGCCCGCCGTCCTCGGCGGTATGCCGAACCCATGCAGTACGGCGGAGAACCGCCGGCTCCAGCGGCAACGCTGCAGGAATGGGCGTTCCCCTTGCGCGTGCCGGTGAGTCCAGAATCTCGAAACGACCCCCGGGATGACGAGGAGGCGCGGGGGACGCGGCAGCCGGCAGGACGCCGGGGCGGGGGGCGGTTGGTTTCAGGGCATGGGCTTGAGTTCGCGGAACCCGGGCAGCGGGATCTCTTCGGCAGGCTTTTCCCCGTTGTCCGGGTAGGGCGAAGCGGAGGGGGATGGCGCGCCGGTGTTCTGCGTGGAGGATGCCTTGCCGGGGGCCTGTTCCGCGGTCACCTGGTAGAGGGGGCTCTCCGGTTCCCCGTAGACGCCGCGGTAGACCGCGGTGATCACCTCTCCCACGTCGCCGAGGGTGTAATGGGTGGGCTCCGTGCCGATGAGGGATACCTTCCGCTTCTCCCCGTCGACATCGAGTTCGAAGGTCGCTTCCTCGTTGACCAGGACAGCCGCGCACTCCATGCCGATCTTCGCCCTGAGCTTCTCGTTGCCGTAGCCGCTCATGCTGACGAACTCGGCGCGCAGCCTGTCCGGGTGTCGGCTCACCATCTCGGTCAGGAACTGGATGATGCCGGCGTGGCAGCCCGAACCGGTGGGGACCACCGCCAGGACCCGAACCTTGGCCTGCGGCGAGCCGACGGGTTCCAGGTTCAGCGGCCCCGAACCATGGAGTTGACTGCCTCCGTCTTCCACGGCATCCTCCCCGGCCGCGCCGCGGCCGCCCCCGCCGAGGCGGTACATGGCGAACCCGAAGAGGACCAGGAATACGAGCCCCCCGCCAAGGCGCAGCACGACGCGGAGGCGCCGCGCCCTTTCGTACGCGTACCGGGCCTCGGCACTGGCAAAACTCTCGCCGAGTGCTTCCTTCGCGATGACCTCGCGCTGCTGGTCATCCATGCCCACGGGATCCATGGGGCTCACCTCCTCGGTGCCGGAACGGTCATGCCGGGAAAGGGCCGCGTGAGGCACGGGAACGGGGCGACGAGTCGGAGGAAGCGTTCCTGCGCCAGGCGCTGGAGTTCGGCCGCGTCCGCACGCTCCGGGGGGGCCGGTAGGAGGTCCAGTGGGTCGCCGCGCAGGCAGATGCGCGGGGCGCCGTCGGGGCCGGCTTCCAGGGCGAAGGCCTCCTGCGTCAGGGGCGCCGCCGCCGCCGCCGTGTTCAGGGCTTTGGCCGCTTCGTCCGCCTGGGTCCTGGGAATGTCTTCGAGGACGGTCTCGGCACCGACGAGCAGGCGTGCGGCGTTCCCTTCTCCCTGCACCGTGGCCTTGGGGGACTGGCGGTCTTCCGGGGCGACCCCGTCGAGCATCTGGCGCACCGCCGCTTCGAGTTCTTCGTGGCGCCAGCGGAACCCCACCGGCATCTCAAAGGCCACTTCGAGGGTGACTCCCTTCGAGACGACGGTGGCCTGGCTCGAACCGTTCAGCCGGATGGCCATGCAGTGCAGACCGTCGGCCTGCCAGCGCTGCCGGCCCTTCGGGCTGCCGAAGTCCACGAATTCCAGCGAAACCCGGTTGCCGTGCCGTGCCGCAATGCGGCGCAGGACCTCTTCCGTCGGGACCTGGCAGCCGGAAGTCTGGTTGATGTAGGCCAGGATCGCGACCTTGGGGGCCGCTGCCGCCCGGCACGGGGACAGCCCCGGCTGCGCCGCCAGGCACAGGACCATGCACATCGTGACTCGTTTCATTGCCGTTGCTCCCGCACTGGGTTCAGGGCGCGATGGCGCCGTTCAGAAAGCGGATTTCGCGGCCGCAGCGGCCGGCGACGTTGCGGTCATGGGTCGTGAGGATGAGGGTTCTTTGCCGGTCGCCGGCCACGCGGAACAGCAGTTCGAGGATGCTGTCTGCGGAGTCCGCATCGAGGTTCCCCGTGGGTTCGTCCGCCAGGATCAGGGTGGGTTCGGTGACGAGGGCGCGTGCCAGTCCGACACGCTGTTGCTCGCCGCCGCTGAGTTCTCCGGGAATATGGTTGATGCGGCGTTCGAGACCGACACGCTCGATGCAGTGCAGGGCCTTGGCTTTGAGTTCCAGGGACTGGCCCATCTGGGGGATGAGGGGCAGCATTACGTTCTCGCAGACGGTAAGGGTCGGGATGAGGTGGTAATTCTGGAAAACGAATCCCATGTGGTGCCGTCGCAGGTCCGCGAGTTCGTCTTCGCTGAGCTGTTCGAGGGTACGGCCGAGGACGTCCAGGTGTCCGTCGCTGGGGCGATCCAGCCCCGCGATCAGACTGAGGAGGGTGCTCTTGCCGCAGCCGGAGGGGCCCGTGATGGCGACCGTTTCGCCCATGGCGATGGTGAGGTCGACTCCAGCGAGGGCGTGGACGTCGCCGTCACTGCGCCGGTAGACGCGGGTGACTCCTTGGGCTTGCACGGCCGGTGCGCTCATGGGTTGGTTCCGGTCCCCGGAGTGGACGCTCCCAGATTAGGGTTGCCTGAGGGACTCCATGGGCGCGCGCGACGCCGCGTAGCGCCCGGCCAGGAGTCCCGCGGCTACGGCAACGGCTACCGTCAGGAACAGCGCCAGCAGGACTCCGTGGAGGCTGATGCTGGGTTCGAGGGTCAGAGCAAGAGCCGGTGCCGTGGTGGCGCACGGGGGATAGGAGTTGAAACTCCCCGGCAGGCTCAGGTTCAGCTGCGAGCAGACGAGAAACGCCAGAGCGTAGCCCAACAGGATCCCCGGTACGGCCCCCAGGATGCCCTGCAGGGCCGTTTCGTAGCCGAGGAGGGAGACCACGTGCCGTTTGCGCCAGCCCAGGGCGCGCAGGATCCCGATTTCGACCGTGCGCTCCCGCACCGCGGCGAGGGTGCCGCGCACGACCAGGAGTCCTCCCACCGCCAGGATCAGCACCACGAAGGCCCCCGAGCCCGCCGCGGTCATGGCCGCCGACCGGCTGATCTGGTCGGGAAGAGAGTCCTGCGAACTGACCTGACAGCCCTCCCCGATGATGGCCTCGATCCGCTCGGCAATCGCCTCCACCGAGGCGCCCTCCCGGGTGGAGACAAACACATAGTCGTAGACGTCGCCCTCGCCCAGCATCTCCTGCACGCCGGCAAGAGGAACATATGCCTGCCCGCCGCCGATGACCGCCACGCCGGCTACCTTGAGAATGCCGCAGACCGTGAAGACCCGGGGTCCCAGCTGGATGGAGTCGCCCACCGTGACCCCCTGCTGCAGCGCGAACTCCCTGTCCAGCACCGCCTCATCCCGGCGCGGGTCGAAGAGGCGTCCCTCTTCGAGTACACAGCAGCGTTCGCCGGCGCGGTACTGACGCAGGGGACCGGTCTTGACGCTGCCGGGAACCACGCCGGTCACAACGGTGGGCTGACCCTCGTGGAAGGCCCATACCACCAGCGTCCCCGATGCCGCCGCGACCCCCTCGACCTCGGCAATCGCCTGCAGCTCCGCCGCCGTAATGGGCCCCAGGTCCTTCGGGCGCTTGACCACGGCAAAGGCACAGGGCACCACCTGGCGGATGACCACCAGGTCCGCCCCGGTCACCGCCAGGGGCTCCGTGGTCGCCTTGCGGATCGCCTCCCCCAGGCAATGACCCGCCGCAATCAACAACGCGATCAGCAGAAACCCGACAACCGCCAACAGAGCCCGGCTGCGCCGCCGCGTGATCTCCCTGAGCGCCAAAGCCAGCATACCGTTTACCCACTGCCCACGAGCACAGGACCTCCATCGGTGCCCCGGACGTGCCGCACCGCGCGGCCGGCCCGTGATCCGACCCCGAAATGTAGCTGTCCATGGCTTCTCTACAAGAACGCCGCGGCAACCCCGATCGTGCCTCAGTGGAGTCTGCCGCCAACGACACCATGATGCTCGCGAGCTTCCCCGGCCTGGAGCGCGAGCGTACCGCGAGCTTCCCCGGCCTGGAGCGCGAGCGTACCGCGAGCTTCCCCGGCCTGGAGCGCGAGCGTACCGCGAGCTTCCCCGGCGGTGACTGATCCATTGCCAACCCCCGGGGCTGGTTCAGGATCGGCCAACTGAGCGGGTGGCGAGCCTGTTCCGGGCCTGCCGGGGATCGGCAGGCCCGCTGGAGGGCGGCCCTGCGCGGCCGCCGCGGCGCCGGCGCAGCGGCGCCCTCCAAACGCCTGTCGTCAAGCGTCGACAGGCGGATGGGCCCCGAGATGGCAGGGAACAGGGACGGAACCGGCGTGGCCGGAGCGTTCCCGGACACAGCCCTGCATCCGCGCCTGTACCCTCTCCGTGAAACCCGAGAGGCGGCTCAGCAGGAGCTTCGCCCTCCAGGAGAGGCGGCTCAGCAGGAGCTTCGCCCTCCAGTCCGAACGGAACGCGCGACACCCCATCCCCTGGAGGGCGAAGCTTCTGCTGAGCCGCCTCTTGATCCCTTCCCGGGTGTGCGTGAGGTGTTACCGGCGGTCTCTCTGCAGGATGGCAACGGGGGTTGTCGGTTGGATGCTTCTGCGGAAGACGGCCCAGCATTCGCGGGTGGGGAGTTCGAGGTGGTAGACTCGTGTCGTGTGGTCCTGTCCGGGGCTCTGTGCCCCGGCGGCGGGGAGGGCATCGGGGGGGAGGGGTTGCTTCCAGGGGAGGGCGCCGCAGAACGCGTCGGTGGGTTTGAGTCCGGAGGCCAGCCAGGCGAGGCGGAGTTCGTCGGTGGCATCGTCTGCCTGGGGCCGCAGGCACCTGCGGAGCAGGCGGAAGCGCCCGGCGAGGTCCGTGGGGGGCCAGTGTTCGCCGTCCGGTGAGGATTCGGCGGCCAGGCGGTCGAGGAGGCCGGGGTCTTCGCAGACGGCGTAGCGGAGGCAGTGTCCGAGGGGGTGGCGCAGGGGGAACCGATCCAGGATGCGCGACAGGCGTCGCACCCGGGTCAGGTCGGTCCGGGACAGATGCGGCGTTTCGATGACTTCGTAGGGGGGAACCGGCGAGAAGCGGATGCCGAGGCTGGGGGCGGCCAAACGGAGGGGTGTTCCCGGCAGGACCTTGAGCACCTCCAGCTGGATCTCGGCGGGGCCGATGGCGAGCAGTTGGTGCACGTCCCGGCGCACGTCGTCGAGGCGTTGCTCGGGCAGCCCGGCGAGGAGGTCGACGTGGGTTTCGAAGCCTGGGCATCGGGCCAGGAACCGGATCCCGTCGAGGGCGCGGCGGGGTCCTCCCCGGCGTTGACTGGCGGCAAGGGAGCGCGCCGAGGTCGTCTGCAGACCTGCCTCCACATGGAGGCGTCCCGGCGGCGCTCGACGCAGGATCCGGCGCAGTTCCGAGGGTAGGTAGGCCGGATGGACTTCGAGATGGAAACGGATCTCGGGAAAAGCCTCGAGGAAGAGTTCGAGGAGCCGCGCGGCGCGTGCGGGAGGCAGGTTGAAGGTCCGGTCCAGGACGCGGACCTGCCGCACGCCGCGCTCGCGGAGTTGCCGCAGTTCCTCCCGCACGCTCCCGATGGCGCGGTAGCGCGGGGGGAGCCCGGTGCCGCTGGTGCAGTACGAGCACCCCAGGGCGCAGCCGCGCGCCGTCTCGATCTGAACGAAGGGCTTGGCCGTGTCGAAGAAGGGACTTCCGCAGGGTGGAGGCGCCGTGGCCCAGGCATCCCGGACGGCCCGTGTGCCGTCGTCGTGGTAGACGCCGGCCTCGTCCAGTGTGCA
>JAFGRS010000175.1 GCA_016935045.1 Lentisphaeria bacterium
CTGCGCTGCCTCGAACGCCGGGCGGAAAGTGCCTCCGCCGGCGTCACGCCGGCATTGCCGTCGGCCGGCGGACGGCGCCACGGAGAGCCCGCGGTGGCACTGGAACAGCGCACCCTCGCGGCAGCCACCGAACTGTTCACCTTCCGACATGGCTGCGGGCCGCTGCCGACGACCTTCCCCAGGCAGGCCGCCGCCCTGCGTGAGGCCCCCATGGCCTTCTGCCGGGCACTGTTCGGCGCGGACGCCTACTGCCCGGTCGTGACCTGGGAAGCGGGACGGGACGAGCGCCGCATCGTCCTGCTGCCCCCCGCGCATCTTCTGTACCTGGTCGCGGCGGTCCCCTTCCGGGTGGATGTGATGGGGGCGGGACGCTGCCTGTGCCGCAGGCTCTCCCTGCCCGGGGCGGGAGGGCACTTCGCCTTCGCGGGGCCCTTCGAAGCGGACGGGTCCGGCGGGTTGCTTGGGTTGCGCGTGACCCTTCTCGGCGCCCCCGTGACGCACCTTCAGTCCCAGGTCCTGCAGCTTCCTGCCGCGGCTTCGTCCGCGGCTGTCCGTCTCGGTATCGGCGCGGCCGATCTGCGGCGGGGCGACATGTACGCCCTGTGCACGGACGAACTGGGGGCCATGGCCCAGGTGCGCGGCCGCTGGGGCTCGATCCGCAGTCAGTACGACGCTTTTCTTGCCGCCAACGAGCACGACCATGTGCCGGTGGACCGCCGTGTACGCCTCACCCGTCTGCGGGCCTGGGTGGTGCACCGGGACTACTCCCGCGAGGTGGCGGCGGAATGCCAGACGGGATTCGCCACGGATCTGGGCAACCGGGTCTGGTGGGACTTCCGGGTGCCGGTGGGCATGGGCTGCCAGATCGGTCTGCGCATCACCCTGCGGATGGCGGCACGGGGCAACAGCGTGCGCCTGCGCGTCACCCGCGCTCCGGCAGGGGATTGCCCGGAGGCGCTCCCCGACGACACCCCCGTCACTCTGATCGTCCGGCCGGATATCGAGGACCGTCCGGCCCACGAGACGACCCTCGCGTACCTCGGACCGGAGGACCGCTTCCGCGCCGCCATCACCCCGGAAGAGAACGGTTTCCGGTTCCGGCCGGGAGAGGGGCGTCCCCTGCATTGCACGGCCGAACCGGGTGTCTTCGTGCTCGAACCCGAGTGGCAGTACATGGTGCCCCACCCCGTCGAAGCCGGCCGCGGCCTGAATCCCCACGGCGATCTCTTCAGTCCCGGCTACTTCCGCTGCACCCTCGACCAGGGCCGGGACGTGGAAATCCATGCCTGGGTCGGCTCCCGCACCCCCCCGGAGACCGCTCCCGACAACGAGCGGGCGGGCGCCGAGGCGGCCCCGTCGCTCCCCATCGAGGAGGCCGCCCGCAGAGCCCTGCGCCGCTTCATCGTCCGGCGGCAGCGCTCGCGGACCGTCATTGCCGGGTATCCCTGGTTTCTGGACTGGGGGCGCGACACCCTCATCGTCCTGCGGGGCATCATCGCCGCGGGTCTCCATGCGGAAGCCCGCGACATCATCGGCCAGTTCGCGCGCCTGGAACGGGGCGGAACGCTCCCGAACGCACTCCACGGCGAGGACGACGCGAACCGGGATACCTCCGATGCACCCCTCTGGCTGGGCGTCGCCGTCGGAGATTACCTCGACGCCGCCGGGGACGATGCCATCCTCGCCGACGACTGCGGCGGGAGGACCCTCCTGGAGGTGCTCACGGGCATCGCCAAGGCCTACCTCGAAGGCACCGCCAACGGCATCCGCGTGGATCCCCCGAGCGGACTCGTCTTCAGCCCCGCGCACTTCACCTGGATGGACACGAATCACCCGGCCGCCACACCCCGGGAAGGATACCCCATCGAGATCCAGGCACTGTGGCATGCCGCCTTGACCCTGCTGCAACGCGTCGCCCCGGGAACGGGACCCTGGCAGGCGTTGGCGCGCCGCGTGGCCGAATCGGTACACGGCCGCTATCCCCTCGGGCCCGGCCGCGGCTTGCGCGACTGCCTGCATGCCAGGCCGGGTACGGCGGCCGGAGAGGCGCTTCCCGATGACGCCTGTCGCCCCAACCAGCTCCTGGCCGTGACCCTGGGGCTGGTGCAGGACCCCGAGACCGCGCGGAGTATCCTGGACGCCTGCGCGCCACTCCTGGTCCCCGGCGGCATCCGGAGTCTTGCGGATGCTCCCGTCGAGGTCCTCCTCGCGGTGTACCGGGACGGGGCGCTGCTGAACGATCCCCGGCGTCCCTACTGGGGACGATACGAAGGGGACGAGGACACGCGCCGGAAACCGGCCTACCACAACGGCACGGCCTGGAGCTGGCTGTTCCCGTCCTATGCCGAGGCCATGGTGCGGGTCTACGGGAGTGCTGCCCGCTCGGCGGCTCTGTCGCTGCTCCACGGCATGACGGGGTGCATGGAGCACGGCTGCCTGGGACAGCTTCCCGAGATCGTGGACGGAGACGCTCCCCACGAGCACCGCGGCTGCGGGGCCCAGGCCTGGGGAGTCTCCGAACTCCTGCGCGTGCTGACGCGGCTGTCGCCTCTCAGCGGCTAGGGACGCTGGAGGGCGACGCTCCGCGGAGCCGTTCCCCTGGA
>JAFGRS010000956.1 GCA_016935045.1 Lentisphaeria bacterium
GGGCGAACCCGTACCGTCAGCTGGTTCTGGACCGGGTTGGCGAGTTTGTGCTGGATGCCGCTTTCGAAGAGGGTGTCAGGCTGGTCGAGGTAGCGTCTCGTCTGGCGGCCGAGTTCGATCTTCCCCTCGAGGACGCCAAGCTGGGGGTTGTCGAACTGGTGCGGGAGCTGATGTTGCGGGACTTCGTATTCCTGGTTCGGAAGGGATGATGGACGCGGCGAAGCGACAGCTCCGGGTGGAGTGCGGGGCACGTTGGCGCGGCGGGCCGGCCGTGCGGCGACCCGTCGGGGGCGCCCGGTCCGTCCGGCACAGGACATCGGCCCGGACGTCGGTACAGCCGCTTCCCCGGCGGACTGTCCGCTGGGAATCCCCCGACCGGTCCCGGGTCCCGGCCCAGACACGGAAGCTGCGGGCGATTGCCAGCCCGACGAGGCCATGACAAGCCATCCCGACACCAACCGAGGCCCTTCCACTCCGGCACTCCCGGGACACCGGATCATCATGGCGTCCGCAGGTACGGGCAAGACCTATGCTCTGACCGGACGGCTGCTCAGCCTTCTGTCGCTGGGGGTTCCCTTCGAGAGGATCGTGGCGCTGACCTTCACCCGGGCCGCGGCGGCAGAGATTCTGGATGCCTTGGTCAACCGGCTTGCCCGGGCGGCGACGGACCCCGCCACCGCAGCGCGCGAGGCGGCCATGCTCCCGGGAAATGGGAGGGGCCCGGGGTACCGGTTCCTCGGCCTGCTGCGGCAGGTTCTCGACGGCATGCATCGGAGTCCCATCGGGACCCTCGACAGCTTCCTGGCCCGGATGGTGCGCCTGTTTCCCTTCGAGTTCGGACTGTCGGGTGACTTCTCGATCCTGGATGGCCACGACCTGGTGCTGGAGAAGCGACGGGTTCTCGCGGCCATTCTGCGGGACGGGGAAACCGAGGCTCAACGTGCCGCGCGCGGGGATTTCCTGGAGGCCTTCAAGCGGGCGACCTTCGGCAGTGAGGAGAAACGTCTGCACGACCTCCTCGACCGCTTCGTCAGCGACTATCACGACCTGTACCTGAATGCGGCTCCACCCCGGGCCTGGGGCGCCCGCGACCGCATCTGGCCGACCGGCAAGACCTGGTGGCGGGTGCTGACGCAAGGGGAACGGGAGACCGCCGTGAAGGTCCTGAAGCAGTGCCTCGACTTCGATGGCCTCGCGGAACCCCAGCAGGAACGCCTGGCCGCCTTCCTGGAGATGGCGGCCGGCTTCGGCCCGGGCAGCATCGTCACCTCCCCCGGCAACGATCTGCTCAAGAAGCTGCTCGCGTGCCGGCCGGACCTGCAGACGGGCGCCGCCGAGGTCGTGGTTCAGCGCCGTCGCGTTCCCCTGGGACCCGAGGCCTGCGCCGCGGCTCTGCGCCTGGCCGGCCACATTGTGGCCTGCACGATGGAGTCCCGGATCGAGGCGACACGGGGGTTGCGGGACATCCTGGAGCGGTACGAGGTTGTCTATGCTCGCGAGGTCCGCCGGCTGGGCCATCTGAGCTTCGCGGACCTGACGCATCTGGCCACGCGGGGTTTGGACGCCGAAACGCGGCTGGCGCTGGACTTCCGCCTGGATGGTTTCTACGATCACTGGGCCATCGACGAATTCCAGGACACATCCCGGTCGCAGTGGGCAGCGGTTGTGCCATTGCTCGAGGAGGTGATCCAGGATGCGGAAGGGCGGCGGACGTTCTTTGCCGTGGGGGATGTGAAGCAGGCCATCTATGGCTGGCGGGGGGGCGACTCTCGACTTCTCGGCGAGGTGCGGGACTACTATGGCATCCCCGGGGATCACCTCAGCCAGTCCCACCGCTGCGCCCCGGCCATCGTGGCAGCGGTCAACGGGGTGTTTGGCGATCTCACGGCATCCGGTTTGCCGGCGGCTGTGGCGGCTCGATGGCAGGGACTCTGGCAGCGGCACGAGTCTGCGGTGCGGCACACGACGGGGTGGGTGGAGGTCCGTGAGGTCCCTCGTTCCGAGGAGCAGGCGGAGGCCTGGCACGAGGCGATCGGCGGCCTCCTGCTCGAAGCGCAGCCCTGGCAGCGGTCGCTGAGCTCGGCGGTCCTGGTCCGCTCCAACGCCCAGGGCCAGGCCATCACCGAGTCCCTGCGCGCCAGAGGCATTCCCGCGCGCTGGACCGGAGACAAGGCGATTGCGGACAACCCGGTGGTTGAAGCCATGCTGGACCTCTTCCGTTTTGCGGAGCATCCGGGAGATACCTTTGCCTGGCAGCATCTGCTGATGACGCCCCTGCGGGGTGCCTTCGGGGACAGGCCGGAGTCGGCGGCGGACCGTTTGTCGGTGGACGTTCTCGGTCTCATCCGGGACCATGGCTTCGCGCCTGCGGTGGAGTCGTGGTTGGAGCGTCTCTCGGCCTGTCGGGACCTGGATGGATTCAGTCGTTCCCGGCTGCGGGCCCTGTTGGATGCGGCGGAAGCCTACGACCGCAGCGGCCGGCGTTCGTGCCTCGATTTCGCGGATTTCGTCGCCTCCTATACGGTCAGCGACGTCCCGGCGGAGCGCACGGTGCAGGTCATGACGGTGCATCGCAGCAAGGGACTCGGGTTTGATGTGGTGGTGGCGCCCCTGTTCCGTGGCCGGCAGGGCCTGGGGTCGGCGTCTGGCGCCGACGTGTTGCTGGGGCCGCGGGAGGACGGTTCGGGAGCACGCCGTTGGATCCTGCTTGCGCCCCCGAAGGACATCGCGGAGTCGGACGAGGCGTTGGCGGAAGCCGGACGCGAAGCCGCCGAGGAGGCCTGTTTCGAGGAACTCTGTGTGCTCTACGTGGCCATGACCCGCGCCCGCAGGGGGCTCTTCCTGCTGTTGCCGCCTCCGCCCAGGAGCCCGGGGGCACTGCACCTCCACACCCTGGTGCGGGCGCGTCTGTGCGGGGACGCGGCCCCGGCGGGCTGCCTGGCGCGCCTGGGGGAACCGGAGTCGGTGTTGGGGGCCCGCGGGGAAGCGCGGGCCGTGCCCGCGGCGAAGGGTCAAGGCAAAGGCGCCCCGTGCCAGGCGGAGGGAAAACGGCGGCGGTACCCGCGCCGTACCCCGTCCGTCCACGGCATCACGGGGCGCCGGGCCGGAGACCTGTTTCTGCCGGCGGCCCGCCAAGGGGTCTGTGTCGGCGCGGCGGTGCATGCCTTCTTCGAACACCTGACATGGCTGAATGAAGTACCCCTCGATGAGATGCTGGAGCGCTGGCGCCTGCGTGTCGGCAGGACCGGGGTCGATCTGACCTCCGCCGAAGGGATCATCCGCGGGGCCCTCGAAGCCCCGGATTTCCGGCGCGCGCTGGCACGGCCGGCAGGGCGTGTGGCCCTATGGCGCGAGCGCAGTTTCGAGGTATTGCTGGATGGCGAATGGGTGTCGGGGACGTTTGACCGTGTGGTCCTGACATCGGACGAGGCCGGGCGCGCGGAGTCGGTACGGGTATTGGACTTCAAGACCGACCGGGTTGCCGGGGCCGAGGAGATCGAGGGCGCTGTCGGCACCTACCGCTCGCAGCTCGGCCTGTACTGCCGGGTCTTGCGGCTGCTGACGGGGGTGGAAGCGATGTCCATCGAGGGCAGCCTTGCCTTTACGCACTGCGGCCGCGTTGTGCCCGTCACCAGTCCTGGTACTCCAGTTCGCCGGTGAGCCTTTTCAGCCGCTGCTCGATCAGCTCGGTGCGGTGTTCCTCCCGTTTCGCCGCCAGGTCCTTGAGTCGGGCGGCGTGTTCTTCTGCCTCGGCGGCCTCGGCGCGGAGTCGTTCCAGCCTGCGTTCGAACAGTTCTGCCACCGCCCTCTCGAGTTCCGGCAGGAGTGCGGCCTGGTCGCCCTCCCCGGCCTGGCGATAGCGCTTGGCGAGGAACTCGCACTGCTCTTCGAGGGCATGCATGCGTCGTTCGGCGGCGAAGCCGTCCGGGTTCTCCTGGTAGAGGGCGAACAGGCCGCGCATGCGTTCGAAAAGGCGCGGCAGTTCGTCCCGGGCCGCGTCCAGACGCCGGCGCGCGAGGTGGGTCAGTTCCTCGATCTCGCGCGGGAACTGTTCCCTGATGAAGGTCTCGAACGCTTCGCGCTGTTCCGGGGGAATGCGGCGCATGAGGTCCCGCGCCATGGTCTCGATCGCGTGCGCTCCCTCGTCTTGCGCCCGGGCCCGGCTGCCTTCCCCTTCCCTCTCGTGTTCCTCTTCCCGCTGCCGCCGGCCGGGAACGCGTTCTTCGTCTTCGGCGCGTTCCCGACCGGCGTCCTCCTGTGCCCCGCAGACGGCAGCGAGAAACAGAAAGCCCAAGCCCAGCGCCAGAAACCGCATACAACCCAGTTTCGTCCGTGAAGATTGCACAGCTCCACCCCCTTTCCATGCCCGCGAGGTCCTGTCCGCGCCTGCCTGGCGCATCGGCGCGCCGGGCAAATCCTGATCGTCCCACAATCCTCTGCGGCACCCGCGGCATCGCGGGCACACATTGTGGGATACAGATCGTCGCGGCGACGATCCGGTGTCCGCGCAGGCAATCGCGAGCAGTCTGCCTGCGCGCGCGGCACGGTCCACCTGCCGAGGCCGGCCCCCGCCTGCCGGGCGGGGAGGGACCGCCTATCGGTTCAGGACACAGTCCTGACCGGTCCTCTGGGCACTGTCGGCATTGTACTGGTGCAACTCCACCCGCAGCCCGTCGGGGCCGGTAATCCAGCTCTGCCAACTGCGGTCTGCGCCGAGTTTGACCTCGCTCGTGGCGATGCCTCTGGCCTGCAGGTCCACGGTGCAGGCGTGGATGTCGTCGACCTCGAGGCACACGTGGGCGATGGGGGCGGCGCCGGGAACCGCCGCGTCGCGCCGGAACACCTCGATGTAGGTACCCCTGCCCACATCGAGGTAAAAGCCGACGGTCTGGCCGTCGCGTAGGAAGCGGAAGCGGATGCCGAGCCCGAGGCCCTGCACGAAGAAGCGCTCCGCCGCCTCGAGGTCGGTTGCATGGACGCAGATGTGGGCGATCTGTCGGATCATACGAATTCAGGGTCCTTTCCGATCCCGGCTTGCGCCTGCCGCGGGGGCGCTCATTCTTGGCGGAATGTCCGTGAGTTCTGCACATCGTCCCCCATGCGTCCGGACCCGCCCGCGGCCTCGCGGGCACTGGCCGCGGGACGCGGTGGCTCCAATCGTTGCTCTACGGCGGACATCCGAACAGCAATCACGCGCCTTGCACGGGGGCGCGCCTATGGGCGCACGGGCACATTCCTTCTGTAGGTCACATCGATGTAGGAAATGGTCTTCCCCGCGGCGCTGCGGATACGATGGACGTCGCGGAGTCGTTCCAGGGCATCTTCCATCCCCTGGACGGGCACGATGGCCTGGGCCCCCTGGGCAAAGGCGCCGCGGGGCCGAAGGTGAAGACGAAGGGAGGGCAGGTAGTAGTCCAACTGGATGACGCTGATATCGTAGGCAACCCCGTCGGGCCGGGAAGAGAGCAGCCGCAGAAGGCGCACGGCGCCCCGGAGCGCCTCGTCGGAGACCGGCTCCCCCTCCCGGGGACGGTCCTTCTGGCGAACCCCGGTGACGACCGGGAGCAGAGGGTCGGCGGCGGCGCTCGGCCAGGGCAGCACGACCCCCTCCCTGTCGAGGAGAAAAGGGTGGGCGCAGTGCACGACGGCAACGGGCGCGCGCTCGACGAGGCTCACGCGGAGGGTGTCCGGGAGGACGCGGAAGACCCTTGCCTTGGCCACCAGGGCATCGGCTTCGAGGTCTTCCCGGAGTTGGCGCACGGGCAGACTCAGGAGGTTGGACCGGCCGGGGACAACGCCCTTCTCGGCCAGGCGGCCGCGGACCCAGGTCTCGGTACGCACACGGTTCCCGTCGACGGCGATCTCCCGCAGGGTGAGGGAGGGATTGGCGGCAAGGAGCAGGTAATGCAGTCCGGTGAGGCCGCCGGCAAGGATGCCCAGGGCGACAACGCCGGCCAGGACCCAGGCCAGCGACCTCGCCAGCACGCGCAGCAACCCTTGAGTCCGGGCGTTCCCCCCGGAACGGACGGCCCCGGAACCGGCGTTGACATTCTTCCTCTTTGCACTCATGTCCGTGCCTGGTGTGGAGCAACCCCCGCCATCAAGGCGCCGCGCCGCCCGGGCACGCCTTCGACGCCGGGGCCGCCCTGTAGTGTACTGCGGGATGGCGACCGCGGCCAATGGGAACGGGGCACGGCTCACCGCACGGCTCACCCTTTTCCGGCCGGGATCATCCGGCGCCGTCCGGAAAACAGCACCACGCACACGGGGCGGCAAAGGTAGGTCGCGCGAGCCGAGCGCGACTCGTGCCCGGATTGCGGTACTGGGATCGGGGCGGCAAAGGTAGGTCGCGCGAGCCGAGCGCGACTCGTGCCCGGATTGCGCCACTCGGCTCGTGGCGCCTA
>JAFGRS010000957.1 GCA_016935045.1 Lentisphaeria bacterium
GTCCGGATTCCACCGCTCCCAGACCCCGAACAGCGCGGAGTCAATAGGCTTCCCGGGTGATCCCGCCAACGGTACGCTGTAGTCACACCCCAGAAGGGCAAGACACCCCATAAGAACCAACACCCTTGCCATACGCACCTCCATTGCCGTTGGATCTCAGACGCACTCCGCCCCATCTTCCCGCCGGCGGCGAAAGGGCCTCGCGGACACAGATACGGCCCGTACGGAACACTCCCAAGGGACCGGCGACCCCCGCCAGCGCCCGCCACTCCCATGGCCGGCCCGTTCGGCGGCGCTCAAACCACAGAGAATGTAGCGCCCGAGCCGAGTGACGCCATGCCAACCCCGGGGCAGCCTTGTCATGGGTCAGCACAACTCGCGAGTGGTTCGAGATGCGGCTCGGCGGCAGCCCTTCGACTGGGCTCAGGGCCCTGAGCAAGGGGTGTGCGGACGCACCCCCGCGTCGAAACGGCTTCGCCCTCCAGGGGATGCGGCGCAGTCGGTTGCCGAGACCACACATCCCCAGCCCCGGCCAACGACATCCCACCGATGAAACTCGCCACGACCGTTCCCTCCCCGAACACCCAGCCCCGCTCCCCACCCGAGGAGGCCGTTTTCCGGACATTATCGCCCCCTGCGCGACCGGAAAACACCCGTCCCGGGTGGCCGCGCCCCCCCCCGTTTTCCGGCCATCGTCGCCCCCTCCGCGACCGGAAAACACCCCCATGCCCGCCTCGACCGGAGGCTGTTTTCCGGCCAGGTCTGTGCTCGCCGTGACCGGAAAACGGTCGAGACGCCGGCTGCGGGTGTACTTCGGGCTGGCGTGCGGCGTAGGGATGCGGTGCGGCGCGGGGGGGGGCGCGGCACGGGATTTCCGGCCCCTGGAGAGTCTGTCACCTGCCCCTGTTGGAGGGCATGGCTGTTCGAGGGCCCCGTTGGTGGCGGACGCGGTTTTGCGTTGGCGTCAGGGTTTGCGGTTCCGCGCGAACCAGTCGAGAAGGAGTTGCTTGCGTGCGGTGGGTTCGGCGGTTGGGCTGTGGTTGTTGGGGTCGTCGCCGTGTTCGACGCTCCAGCCATCCCATTCCCGGTAGGCATGGTAGGACCAGTCCCAGCCGTATTCTTCGAAGATCTCGATGCAGTCGCGCAGGTAACGGAAGGCGCTGTGATCGGGGGCCCAGCGGATGGCGCTGAACTCGCCGACGTAAACGTGGACGTTGTACCCGAGCTGGAATTCGCGTACGGGTGCAAGGTGTTTGCGGAGGGCCTCCCTGTCGTACGTGACGCCGTTGACGGAGCCCGGGTAGGCGATGCCGACGGGTTGGTTGTGGACTCCCTGGTGGGTGAAGGCGTGGGGGTGGTACATGTGGACCTGGTAGACGACGTTGGGCACCGGCACGGGTTCGAGGAAGCGGAAGCCCTCGGCGCCGTCCCAGTGGTCGACCTCGATGATGATGGCGCGGTTCGGGTCGATGGCGCGGATGGCCGTGGCCGCCAGCACCTGGGCGCCGAGGTAGTCCGGCATGCCCGGCGAGGGCTCCCCGTTCTGCACCGGTTCGTTGACCAGATCGTAGGCCCAGACCGCGGCATGGTCCTTGGTCCGGCGGGCGATGCGCTCCCACACCCGCACGAAGTGATCGAGGTAGGGGCGCTCGTGGATGAGCACGAGGTCGCGGTCCGGCCGCCTGCCGCCGGGGGGCGAATGCAGGTCGATGACGGCCAGGATCCCGTACCGGGCACAGGCCTCGAGGGCCTTGTCGAGGTCGTCCAGTTCCGCGGCCAGCCAGGCGTCGTACTGGGTCAGGTCGTAGTCCTGGCCATGGCCGTATTCCGCGCCCCAGCGCGTGGTCATCTGCCAGCGGATGAGGTTTGCCTTCCATTCGGTGCCCAGGACGCGCAGGTCTTCGTCGCGGAAGGTGTTGGGGGACATCACCCCGCGCAGCCTGGGCAGGGCGTGCCCGGTGTAGGGCGGCGGCGCGTCGGGATCGGGAAGGGGCCGCGGGGGCCGCACGGCGGCGACGGCGATGCGGATGTCGTCGAAGCGGACCGTGCCGCTGCTCTCCTGCAGTCCGAGGTAGAGCCAGGCCTCCCGAACGTCTTCCGGAACGTTGACGGAGAAGCCGAGGGGTTTCCAGTCGAAGGTCCCGAAGACACCGTTCTGATTCTGCCACGCGGGCCCTCCGGCGGCCACGGTGTGGAGCATGAACTTGACCCCGTTGTAGGCCTGCGGAGGCCGGCTGACATCCCGGGCTTTGGCGAGGCAGGTGCACTGCAGGCGGCAGCGCTCCACGCGGCGCAGGTCCAGGGGGATGCCGACCATGCGCGTCTCCGCCGCCGATTCCGGGGCAGCCGTGACCTCCAGGCACCATCCCCGGCCCGGCTCCTCGACCCACTGAGCCCAGGACGCCAAAGGCCAGGCGGCACGCTCGGCTTCCGTGTCGAAGGACGTCGTCAGGACGGTGTCCCCGCGTTTGGGGCCGGGACTCGAGGGGATCTGGGCCTTGTCCTGGGATATGGCAGCCATCCCCAATCCCATGAAGGCGATGACCAGGGGACCGTGCAGAGTGCGCATCCTACCACCCCGTTCCGACGCTGCCCGACAACCCATGCCAACCGCGGCACGACGCGCGCCGCGGACATACCTCGGACTATAGCCGGAAACGGCCGCGGGCCAAGGCCGGAGGGGCTGTTTCGGGTAATGCCTCAGTCCAATCCGAGAACCGGTTCCCCTGGAGGGCGAAGCTCCTGCTGAGCCGGTTCCCCTGGAGGGCGAAGCTCCTGCTGAGCCGGTTCCCCTGGAGGGCGAA
>JAFGRS010000958.1 GCA_016935045.1 Lentisphaeria bacterium
CCGGGGAGCAGATGGTCGATCTCCAGGCCGATTTCGGCCGGCAGACCCTCTACGGCGCCATCGGCACCGACGAGCCCCTCGTCCGGGACCTGCTCGCCCACTTCCTGCGCGACGCGGCGGATCCGAATGCCTTCGCGGCCTGGTTCGAGGAAGGCTACCTGAGGACCGTCTTCGCGGAGACGAAACTGCTGCACGGCATCGGCGAGGCGCAAGGTTGGTACGGGATGCTGGGGCCGACGGCCGTCAAGGCCCTTCGGGAACGGGTCGAAATCGACTTTACGCCGGACAATCCGCGCCGGTTCGGCGTGGACGACGCCGTACGCCTGAAGGTGGCCCTCAAGAACACGCCGCAGGTCATCCTGAAGACCTACGAGATCAACACCGTGAACTGGTACCGCGGCAAGCAGGAGGAGGTCACGGAGACGGTCGACCTGGACGGATTGGTTTCGAGTGACGAGCGCACCCTCGACTTCACCCAGGCGCCTCTGCTGCGGCACATCGAGACCTTCGAGTTAGCGGCCCTGAACCGTCCCGGGGTCTGGGTCGTCGAGTGCATCGGCAACGGCCGCAGCAGCCGGGCCCTGGTGCGCAAGGGGAGGCTGCGGCTGACGGAGCGCGTGGGGGCTGCCGGGCATGTGTTCCGGGTCTATGACGACGCCGGGGCGCGCGTCACGGACGCCTCCATCCTGTTTGGCGGCAAGGAGTATTCCTGCGCTGACGGGGGCGAGATCACGGTCCCCTTCAGCACCGCTCCGCAGGCGGCGAAGCTGGTGGTTCGGCGGGGCGATTTTGCTTGTCTGCACGGCTTCCGGCACCTGGCCGAGGAGTACCGTCTCGAAGCCGGTTTCCTGGTCGACCCCGAGTCCCTGCTTCCGGGATCCCGTGCTGCGATGCTGGTGCGGGTCATGCTGACGGTGCACGGGGCGCCGGTGGATGTGGCCCTGCTCGAAGAGGTGGCGTTGACCATCCGGACCACGGACAGGAAGGGGATCGAGACAAGCACCCGGGTGGCGGACGTTGGGCTGAAGCAAGGCGAAGAGAGCCTGTGCGAGTTTCCCGTGCCGGAGGATCTGCGGGCTGTCGCGGCCACGCTCTCGGCCAAGGTCCCGCAGATCAGCACCGGCAAGAAGGTGGACCTCCAGGCAGACTGGCGCCTGCCGGTGGGGACCGCCGACGCCGCCATGCAGCCGGCCGTGCTGTTGCTCCGGCGGGGGCAGGACGGCTTCTGGCTCGAACTCCTGGGCAAGGGTGGCGAGCCCTTCGCGAGCAGCCCCGTCGACCTGACCCTGACCCCCCGTCTCTTCCGGGAGGCGGTCCGCGTAACCCTGGCCACGGATGCCACGGGCCGTATTCCCCTGGGCCCGATCGAGGAGATCGAGCACCTCCACGCGGAGTCGCTCTGGGCCTCCAACGCCCTCGACCTCCCCCTGCGGCGGCCCTGGGTGCAGTACCTGTCGCGGCAGAACATCGTGGTGGCGGAGAGCGAACCGGTCCTCGTCGCCGACGACGGGGCGGGGCAGGGGACCGTCGAGGCGCTGGAACTGCGCGGCGGGACGGCAAGCACCACACCCGCCTTCGCGGTCGAACGCGCGGATGGACTCGTCAGCGTACGCGGGTTGGCGGCGGGGGAGTACCTGTTCCTGCTCAAGCCGGCCTTCCGCCGGGTGACGGTGACGGTGCTGCCCGGAGCGCGCGTGGCGGCGGACATCCTGGCCCGGGACCGGGCCCTGCGGCAGCCCCTCTCCGGGCCGCTGCAGATCGCGTCGGCCGCGTTCGAGGGAGGGACGCTCCGGCTGCGCCTCGCCCACGCCGGGCCCGACACTCGGGTGCACGTTCTCAACGGCCGCTTCCTGCACCCCTCCGACCCCGTGTCCGGGCTGGGCATCGGGGTACTTCCCCCGCCGCACTGGCACGAGGACGCCTACCTGCCCACCCGCTACATCTCCGGCCGCGTGCTGGGGGACGAGATCCGCTATGTCTTCGAACGGCGCTACGCCGACGCCTTCCCGGGCAACATGCTGCAGCGCCCCAGCCTGCTTCTCAACCCGTGGCTGCTGCGGGAGACCCGGACCACCAGGCAGGACGCCCGGGAAGGAGAGTCGTGGGGTGAAGTGGCGGCGAAGAAGCAGTCCGAGAAACCGGCGCGGGGGGACGCCGCGAAGGGACCCGCGTCCGGCGGCAACGCCTACTTCAGGGGCATAGAAGAGCCCCTGGCCGAGGCAGCCGCGGTTCCCGGGATGGCCTTTCTCGCGGCGCCATCCCGGTTGTGGCCGGGTCTGCGGCCCGACCCCGACGGCACCTTGACCGTCGAGCTGGGGGACCTCGGCCAGCGCCAGCAGATCACCGTTGTTGCCTGCAACGACCGCGAAACAGTCTGCCGCAGGGTGTTCCTGCCCGTCCAGGCCGAACCCTACCGCGACCTGCGCCTGAGCGAAGGACTCGATCCGGCTCTGCCCTACGGCGAGGCGCGCACCGTCGTGCCCCTCACCGCGGCAGAAGAGATCTCCATCCAGAATGCCTCCGCCGCACGGGTGCAGACCTACATCTCCATCGCCGACGTCTTCACCCTCTTCGAATCCCTCACCGGAGACCCCCACTTGGCCGAGTTCCGCTTCGTCCTCGATTGGCCCGAGTATACCATTGAAAAGAAGCATGAACTCTACAGCAAATACGCCTGCCACGAACTGCATGTCTTCCTCGCCCGCAAGGACCCCGCCTTTTTCGCCGAGGTGGTCCGTCCCTACCTGGCCAACGGCAGGCAGCGCACGCTGGTGGACGCGTGGCTGCTGGGCGGGGACCTGCGTCCGTTCCTGGAGCCCTGGCAGTGGCAGGGGCTGAACGCCTTCGAGCGGGTTGCGGTGGCCAAGGCGTTGCCGGAGCATGCCGCGGCGGTGCGTCGGGGCTGTGACGAGGTGTGTGCCCTGCTGCCGCACGATCCGCAGGCCGAGCTGGAGCTGTTTCTGAAGGCCCTCCAGGGGCGGGGGGTGGCCGAAGGGTTCGGCTTGGAATTGGCCCTGCAGGAAGTCGCCCCGGCCGGGTACGGAGGCATGGCCTCGGCCTCGGGTGCGATGACTCCCGCGCGGACGAGGGCGTTGTCCGAAAAAGCCGCCGTGGACCGTTTGGCCCGCCTTGGCGACGGCCCGGAGGCGCAGGCCGCGGCGGGGCTGGGCGGCAAGGGGGAGCGCAAGGCCGTGGCCGCGGAGGCGCACCTGGGTTCCGCCCTTTTTGCCGACCTGGAAGCGAGTCTGGAACAGAGGGAGGCCCTGGGCAAGGACAAGGCTCGACGCGAACTCGCACGCAGGCTCTATGTCACCCCCGATGCCACGGGAGAGTATGCCGAAACACGCTACTGGAAGGTGCCCCTCGACCAGCAGCTCCCCGAACGCGTCCCCGTGAACCGCTTCTGGGCGGATTGGGCCCGCCACGACGGCGAGGGCCCCTTCGTCAGCACCCATGTCGCCGAGGCCACGGCGTCGTTCTCCGAGATGCTGCTGGCACTGGCGGTGCTGGACCTGCCCTGTCGGGCGGAAGCCGCCGTGCCCCGGATCGCGGAGGGGGTCCTGCACGTGTCCGTCCCCGGGCCGGGCGTCTGTTACCGCAAGGAGCTGCGCCAACAGACGGCCCTGCCGGGCCAGGACTTGCTGGTGCGCCAGGAGTTCATCGACCCGCAGGCGGAACCCGAACGCACCCCCTATGGCGAACGGCCCCGGCGCATTCCCGACGCCGTTCCGGTGCGCCGAGTGGTGCAGTGCAGCATCGCCGTGGCCAACGCCACCGCGGATCCCGTGCGGGTCGACGTGCTGCTGCAGGTGCCGGAGGGGGCCGTTCCCCTCCAGAACGCTGCCCGCGTGGAGAGTGTCCCCATGGCGCTGGAGCCCTTCGGGCAGCAGTCCCTGGGCTACTGCTTCTACTTCCCCAAGGCGGGGAGTTTCCGGCACTACCCGGCCACGCTGTCACGGCTGGGCACGGTGGTCGCCAGGGCGGAACCGCGCACCTTCACCGTGACCGATACCCCGGCGGTGGATACCACCACCTGGGACTACATCTCGCAGTTCGGGAGCGACGCCGAGGTGCTCAAGGCCCTCGCCACCTTCAACCTCCAGGAACTTCGGCCCAAACTGAGCCGCATCGCCTTCCGCATGCGGGACAAGGCGTTCTGCGCGGCGGCGCTGGACATCCTGCGGCGGAGCCATGTCTTCGACGCCGTACTCTGGTCCTACGGCGTGTTCCACCGGGAACCTGCGTGGATGCGGGAGTATCTGCCTCACACTCCCCTGGCGGAGACCTGCGGCCCCATCCTTTCCAGCCCCGTCCTCGAAGTGGACTCCGTCGATCGTCGGCTCTACGAGCACAGGGAGTACTGGCCGCTGATCAACGCCCGGGCGCATGTGCTCGGGGCGGAACGCACCATCCTCAACGCGCCGTTCCTGGAGCAGTACCGGGCCTTCTGCGAGCGCCTCGCGCACCGCGGGGAGATCCCGGCCAAGGCCCGCCTGGCGGCCGCCGTCTACCTCCTCCTGCAGGACCGGGGCGGAGAAGCCCTGGCCCAGTTCGCGGGGATCGGGCGGGAGGAAATCGGGGAGAAGCTGCCCTACGACTGCCTGCATGCCTACCTGCTGTTTTCGCAGGGCGACTGGCGCGCGGCGGAACGGGTCGCCCGGGCCTACGAGGACTACCCGGTGAAACGCTGGCGCGACCGTTTCCGCGAGGTGCTGGCGCAGTGCGACGAAATCCGGGGCGACGAGGCCGCCGTGGTCGACACCGAGAACCGGAACCAGGTGCAGGGGCAGTTGGCCGACACGGAGCCCGCCCTGGAACTGAGCGTCGAAAACCGCGAGGTGACCCTGCGCTACCGCAACCTCCCCTCCGTGACGGTGAACTACTACCTGATGGACGTGGAGCTGCTCTTCTCGCGCGCCCCCTTCGTCCAGGACGCGTCGGACGCGTTCGCCGTCGTCCGTCCCAACGTCAGCGACGTGCGGGAGCTTGCGGCGCGCCGTGAGGAGGAGAGGTTCGACCTGCCCGCCGAGGTGAGCAACCGCAACGTCCTGGTCGAGGCGGTGGGGGCCGGCGTGCGGCGCGCGCAGGCTTACACACCCCACGCCCTGAACGCCCAGCTCCTCGAAACCTACGGGCAGGTGCGCGTCAGCCACGCGGACAGCCGCAAGCCCCTCGCGAAGGTCTACGTCAAGGTCTATGCCCGCCTCGCGGATGGCAAGGTGCGGTTCTACAAAGATGGGTACACCGATCTGCGGGGGCGTTTCGACTATGCCAGTCTCAGCACCGACGACCTTGGCGGAGTCGAACGCTTTGCGGTCCTCGTGCTCAGCGACGAGCACGGAGCGGTGGTTCGCGAGGTCGCGCCGCCGGCACGCTGACCGCGATGCCATGGCGCGCCGGGAACCGTGCGGCCTACGGGAGGGCGACGCTCCGCGGAGCCGCGGCCTCAGATGGCGCCCGGAGGCCGCGCGCCGTACCGGGGAAAGGGGATGTCCCCTCCTGCGGATTTGCCTCCGGCGGCCGGGGGACCAGAATGGCCCCCCGAACCCCCCGTCCCAGCGGCCCGGACGCACGGCG
>JAFGRS010000176.1 GCA_016935045.1 Lentisphaeria bacterium
CAGGCGTTCCTGGAGGTAGCGGAGTTTGAGGCGGTCGGAGGCGGCATAGTAGGCGGCGTCGACCTGTTCCTCGATGGCGCTGCACTCGGCCGCGATATCGCCGCACTCCGAGGCTGTCCGGAGTTTGCCCCGGGCGTCGGCTTCGAGGAGTTGCTGATGGACGAGGAGGTCGGGGTAACGTCGGATGGGGCTGGTGAAGTGGCAGTAGAGTTCCTTGCCGAGGCCGTAGTGACCGGAGGGGAGGTTTCCATAGCCGGCCCGGGGCAGGGCCCGGAGGAACTGGGAGAGCACGGCATCGTGGAGGGGGGCGCCGCGGAGCGTCTCGATGAAGGCATTGACGGCGGCGCGGTCGGGCAGTTTGGGCGCCTTTGCGCCGAGGGTCTGCCGGAGCCAGAGACCGAAGGCGGCCAGGTCGGTGGGGCGGGGGGGAGCGTGGTTGCGGAAGAGCCCCGGGATTTCGCGTCCGGCAAGCTCGGAGGCGACGGCAACGTTGGCGGCCAGCATGAACTCCTCGACGAGTTGGTGGGGCATGCCGGGGTCCGAACGCTGGAGGGCGTGGATCCGCGGCGGGTCCTCGCTGCACAGCACTCGGATTTCGGGAATGGCGAGGTCGAGGAAGGCCTCCTCGCGAGCGCGGCGCTGGCGCATGGCCGTGGCCAGGGCTGCCAGACGGAGGAGGAGGTCCCGGGTTTCCGGTCCGATGGCGGAGTTGCTGGGGTGCGGCTCCCCGGTCAGGACGTTCCCCACCTCTTCGAAGGTCAGGCGGTCCCGGACCCGGACGAGGGACCGTTGGCGTCTGGCGGCGAGGACTTCTCCCGTGGTTTCGTCGAGGTCGAGGAAGACGGAATGGGCGGGCCGGTCCTCGCCCCGGATCAGGCTGCAGGCGTCGGCGGCGAGGGCCCGTGGCAGCATGGGGAGGGTCCGGCCGGGCAGGTAGGCGGTGAAGGCGCGTTTGCGCGCCTCGGCATCGAGGGGGGAGTCCGGCACGACAAAGGCTGCGACGTCGGCGATGTGCACCCCCACGCAGGCGACGCCGGGACGGGGGCCGGGTTCCAGCGAGAGACCGTCGTCGAAGTCCTTTGCATCCACGGGGTCGATGGTGACCACGGTGAGGTGGCGGAGGTCGGTGCGCGGGCAGGCGCGGGGCTGCAGGGCTGCCGCGGCGCTTTCGTCTTCGGCCCCGTATGCTTCGGGCAGGTTGAATTCGGCGACGATGGCATCCAGATCGGCGGAGATCGGGTTGGCGGCGGCGAGGTGGCGGAGGATCACGGCGGTGAGGGGGGCCCTGGGACCGTCCTGCGGATTGAGGCGGACCTCGACCCAGTCCCCGGGAGCCAGGTCCCGGAGCGCGACCGCGTGGCCCCGGCCGGCCAGCTCGATGACCTCGGGCAGTTCCCGGCGCAGGGGGCGGATGGCAGGGCCGGAGGGCAGATCGACGAGGGATGCCACCAGCACGGTGTGGGTGCGCTCGGTGATGCGGCGCACTTCACCCACCGGACCGCGTTCGTCGGCTTCGGACGAGACCGCCACCAGCACCCGGTCCCCGGAAATCGCCCCGCCGCAGGACTTGGGAGGAATGAAAATGCTGTCGCCGCCGCCGGCGGGAACCACAAAGCCGAACCCCCGGAACGAAGCGCGGAACACCCCCGCAACAAGGTCCCGGGTGACGGCCGGCACGTAGCGACCGCCGCGCCGACGTACGAGCACCCCCTCCGCGAGCAGGTCCCGGAAGAGATCCCGGAATCGTCGTGCTTCGTCCCGCGACGTCATGTTCAGGAGGCGGCGCAGATCGCTCCTGCGGATGCCCTGCTCGCCCCGCCGGCGCACGGCCTCGAGCAGTCTCTCGCGTGTGTCCTTGTCCGGCGGCATCAATGGCAGATCCTGCTGGCTGGGCGGTCGTTTCCGGCAGACAGCCACCCGCGTGCCGGGCCACGACGGCAGACCGGTCCGCCCGATCCCTCCGCTGCCGGCACCCGTCCGTAGTATACCCGGCCGTACGGGGGGAACAAGCAGACCCGGCGGCTATGCCTTTCGGGGTAGGGCCGGCGGTCCCCGACGGCCGGAATTCCAGGGATGCCGCCCGGAGACCGTGCGGGGAGGGGAGAGGGACGGGATGGACCCTCTGGACGCTATGGACAGGACTCCTCCATCTCTGCCGTGCGAGGCTCCAGACCGTCCATGGTGTCCATACCGTCCATGGCGTCCATCCCCTCCCTCCCTCCCGCGCTCCATCTTCCGCGCTCGCCGCGGCCTCGCCGGCATGCCTTTCGGGGTAGGGCCGGCGGTCCCCGACGGCCGGAATTCCAGGGAGGCCGCCCGGAGACCGTGCGGCGTACCGGGGACAGGGGGAGGCCGCCCGGAGACCGTGCGGCGTACCGGGGACAGGGGGATGCCGCCGGGAGACCGTGCGGGGTACCGGGGACGGGGGGGGCCGGAAGATCGGCAAACGGTTTCGAGGATGGGATGATGGGGTATATTTGCCGGGACTTGGAAGGCACAACGCGTTCGGGTCCCGGCCCGGTCCGGCGGACGTTTGGCGGAAGGCACGGCACGATGGCGACCTATGCACAGCGCAGCGGCGAGGCGCTTGCCCTGACGGGGCAGGACGTGCGGGAGATTCTCGAGCAGGGCCTGGCGGCCCTTGGCCGTCGTCTGCGGAGGGTGCTCGTCCTACCGCCGGACTTCACCCGTTTCCATTCCCATGCGGGGGAGATCACCGCGCTGTTGTACCGGATGCTCTCTCCGGCGGTGCAGGTGGACATTCTGCCGGCGTTGGGGACGCACTTTCCGATGACGGAGGGGGAGATCCGGACCATGTTCGGTCCGGACATTCCTCTGGAGCGCTTCTTCGAGCATGACTGGCGGCACGGTGTGGACCACGTAGGCACGGTGCCCGGCGCGCTGTTGCGGGAGTGGTCCGAGGGGCGGCTGGACTACAGCGTGGATGTGCTGACGAACCGGATGCTCTTCGGCGGCTACGACCTGATTCTGTCCGTGGGTCAGATCGTACCGCACGAGGTGGTGGGGATGGCGAACTATACCAAGAACATCCTGGTCGGGGTCGGCGGGCCGGACATGATCAACAAGTCCCACTTCCTGGGTGCGGTGTACAACATGGAGCGCATCATGGGGCGGGCGGACACCCCAGTCCGCCGTCTGTACAACTACGGGGTCACGGCGTTCCTCAGCGGGTTGCCGATCGTGTACATCCTGACCGTGATGGCGAAGAACCGGACCACGGGCAGGATGGAGATGCGGGGCCTGTATGTGGGGGACGACGACGCGACGTTCGCCGCGGGGGTGGGCTTGAGCCAGCGGGTGAACCTGGATTTGCTGGCGGCTCCCCTGCGCAAGGTGGTGGTCTACCTGGATCCTCACGAGTTCAAGAGCACATGGTTGGGCAACAAGAGCGTCTACCGCACGCGGATGGCGATCGCGGACGACGGGGATCTGATCGTGTTGGCCCCGGGGTTGCGGGAGTTTGGCGAGGACGCGGAGATTGACCGCCTGATCCGCGCCTATGGGTACCGGGGTACGCCGGCCCTGTTGGCGGCCGTCGACGCCAACGAGGACCTGCGGCGGAACCTGAGCGCCGCGGCGCACCTGATCCACGGCTCCAGCGAGGGACGCTTCCGGATCACCTACTGCCCGGGTCCAGGCATGAGCGCGGAGGCGATTCGCGGCGTGGGTTTCGAGGCGGAGGACCTGGGCGCCATGATGCGGCGGTACGATCCGGCACGGCTCCAGGACGGTCCGAACGTGCTCCCCGACGGCGAGGAGGTGTTTTTCATCAGCAATCCGGCCTTGGGGCTTTGGGCATTGCGCAGCCAGTTCGCGTAGCGGCGCTTCATCGGCGCCGCTACGACACCGTTGAGGCAAGTTTACGGGTTATGTCGAGACGATACATCAGGCAGCCTTGAAGTGGGCGTTCTGGAGCCGTGCCGTACGCGCCAGTCCCAGGTTCGTAGTCCCGCCTTGAGGCGGTCTCGGATTGAGCCTGGGATTCCGGCTGAAGCCGGTACTACGAGCCTCGTCTCCAGGCATCCCACCCGATGCCGTAGTCCCGAAGCGGCGGGATGCCCCGGGTGCCCGCCGCATATCAGCGAAGCGACGCAGGTCACAAGGCGTTGCCTGGTGAGGGCATCCTATGTGTGTCTCGGTGCACCCTGGGCGGTTTGAGGCGGAGCTGCGCTGGCCGGAGGCGTCCTTTCCAGTCGTTCTCGAGACGGCCGGACGAAGCGTAGGTTGACGGGTGCCGCGGACGAGATCAGGCCCTCCGCGGGGCTCGCCGTGCAGGGCTCGGTTAGACAGACAGGGGAATGGCCGTCATGCCGGATGGGCGCGAATGCACCCCGACGGGAGGTCCGCCCGAGACGGAGAGAATCGTCTCGGAAGCAGGGCTCCAGCATGGCCTGTTCTTCCAGGGCCTCGAAGGGGCGCCCTTCGGGGCCGTGGTGGCCTCGACGGACCCGACGGGGGAGATCCTCTACGTCAACCGGACCTTCACCGAGATCACCGGCTACACGCTGGCGGACACGCCTACGGTGCCGGCCTGGCTGCTCCGCGCGTACCCCGACGAGGACTACCGTCGGTTCGTACTGGGAAACTGGGGTCTGGACGTACACCCGGATCAGATGCATCGGGACGTCATCTACGAGGTGACCTGCCGCGATGGCCGCCGACGCAGCATTCAGTTCCGGGCCAGCATCCTGGGGCCGGGCCTCATGTTCGTAATGCTGCTGGATGTCAGCGAACGGGAGCGTGTGACTCGGGAACTGAAGCTGCGGGAGGACGCCATGGCGTCGAGCACGCACGCGATTGTCTTCGCGAGCTTCGACCGCCGCCTGACCTACGTCAACCCGGCCTTTCTGCGCCTGTGGGGGTATGAGGATCGGAGCGAGGTGATGGGACGGGACGCGCTGGATTTCTGGGACCAGCCGGAGATGGCGGAGTGGGTGGCTCAGGACGCGTACAAACGAGGGCACTGGATGGGGGAACTGGAAGCGCGCCGGAAGGACGGGACGCGTTTCCCGGTATGGGTGTCGGCGTCCCTGGCCAAGGACGCAGCCGGCAAGCCCCTGTGCCTGATGGCCTGGTTCATCGACAGGACCGAGCAACGGGCCGCCGAACAACACCGGCAGCTGCTGCTGGAACGCATGAGGCACTCGGAGCGCATGGAGGCCATCGGGCAGCTCGCGGGGGGCATCGCCCACGACTTCAACAACATCCTCACGACGATCATCGGCAACGCCGAACTGCTGCGCGCGGGCCTGGACCGGGACAGCGAGGAAGGCGTCCTCATCGGCGAGATCCTGAAGGCCGGCCTGCAGGCGGCGAGCCTGACCGGCAAACTGCTTGCCTTCGCCCGGCGGGGCACGCGACACGCTCAGCCGATCGATCTGCACGATGTGCTGCGCGACGCGGAAGCGCTTCTGACCCGTGCCATCGACCGCCGCATTGCCGTGTCTCTGGATCTCGGGGCCGAGAGAAGCGTGGTCCTCGGCGACAGTGGGCAGCTTCACGCTGCCTTTCTGAACCTGGGTCTCAACGCCCGGGACGCAATTGCCGAGGCAGGTCGCATCGTTCTGGCGACGCGCAATAGGTCTCTCGCCGCGGACGCCGCGTTGTGCCGCGAGGGGGAATTGCCGCCGGGGGACTACATCGAGGTGGCGGTGACGGACACGGGGTCGGGGATCCCGGAGGAGATCCGCGCGCGCATCTTCGAGCCGTTTTTCACGACCAAGGGTCCGGGCAGGGGAACGGGTCTGGGCCTCTCCGGTGTGTACGGCTGTGCCAAGAGTCACGGCGGCAGCCTGCGGCTGGAGAGCGAGATCGGCAGAGGGAGCACCTTCGCGGTCCTGTTGCCCGTACTCGATGACACGGTTCCCGAGACGCAGCTGGACGACGGACAGGCGGAGGCGGGGGGTCGTGGGCACATCCTGCTCGTGGACGACGAGGAGGGGGTGCGGCATTACGCGGAGCGCCTGCTGCTTGCCCTGGGCTACCGGGTCACCTGCTGCGGAGACGGTCTCGAAGCTCTGGCGGCCTGCGAGCGGGCGCCCGGCACGGTCGATCTGGTCATCCTCGACCTGGTCATGCCAAGGCTGGGCGGGGCGGCAACGCTGCGCGAACTGCGGCAGCGCTACGGGGACCTTCGGGTGCTGATCGCCTCCGGGTACGACCAGGGCCTGGAAGCCGAGATGCTGCTCCGGGAGGGGGCCATGGGGTTCCTCCGCAAGCCGTTTCGGGGTGCGGACCTGGCGGCGGCAGTGGCGCGCTGTCTGGATGCGTCTCCGGCGGGTCCGGAGCGGCTGCCGGAAGCGGGCACGCCGGCGGCTGCCGACGAGGTCCCTCCGGGCCCCGCCGGCTGAGCCTGACCTCACCACGTCGGTCCTGGAGCGCGCGCACGTGGAACGCCCGGAGAAGAGGCGCCGGCGTCACGCCCTGCCCGGGCACCCGGAAGCCACCGGACTCCCGCGCGGTGCGCCCCGGCTGCCGGCGCTCCGGGGCCGTGCCTCGATGCGATGCGTGGGGACCGGCCTTCGGTCACTCCCTGGGGATGGAGTTGAGGACGTTGGCGGGGGCGAAATCGTCGGTCAGGATGTCCCCTCCCGGCTCGTAATCCTGGTTGGGGACGAGGTCCGCGGCGACGTCCACGAGTCGGAAGCGCAGGTTTCTGCGGAGGGTGATTTCGTCGGCCCGGGCGAGGAGGTCTTCCGGGGTGAGGCCGCGTCGTTCCTGGAGGCAGACGACGATGGTGTTGCCCCAGCGTCCGAAGGCGTATTGCTCCTCGAAGACGGTTGCCATGGTGCGCCGTTCGTATTCGTAGAGCATGAGGGAAGGCCAGAGGTTGGAGACGAGGACTCCTCCGGGCCGCAGGAGTTGGCGGCACTCTTCGAGGAATTCCCTCGTCGTGAGGTGGTACGGGATGTACCCGGCCCGGAAGGCGTCGAGCAGGATCAGGTCGTACCTGGCGCCCTTGCGCCCCAGCACCTTCACCCCCACCCGGCCGTCCCGGATGGTCACGTGGATGCGGGGGCCTTCCTCGAAGCCGAAGTACTCCTTGGCGATGTCGAGGACCGCCGGATCCAGCTCGATCACATCGCAGCGGGCCTCGGGGAAGTAGTGCGTCATGACGCGTGGGCAGACGCCGCCGCCGAGCCCGACCATGAGGATGTCCCGGGGTTCCGGTACGAACAGGAAGCCCGCGAACATGCGTTCCGTGTAGGGCAGGACGAGGCGGAGGGGGTCCTTGGTGTCGATCACGGATTCCCGGCAGTCGCTGCCGGCGCGGCGGAAAGCGAGGGTTCGTTCCGCGCCGGCCTGGGTGACGCGGATGTAGTGATAGCGGCTCTCGCGCTCGTGCAGGACTTCCTCCGAGCGCAGGCCGCAGCCGGCGAAGCAGAACGGCAGACAGGCGGCAAGGGCCCATTTCGTCACGGCTGCAATCCCCGTTTCAGTGCATGCCACGCGGCCAGGAAGGCCACCGCGGCGGCGGCCAACAGGACCGCGTGCAGCTGCAGGATGCGGTCCACCCCGAGCCAGACAATCAGCCAGAAGCTCGTCACCATGCAGCCCAGGAAACTCCCCAGGGTGGAGACCGCGTAGAGCAGCCCGGCCCGTTCGCCCACGGAGCCCACGTCCGTGGCGGCCAGGCGGATCGCGAAGGGGCTTACGGTGCCCAGCAGAACGCTCGGGATCAGAAAAAGCAGGATCGCGGCCGCCAGGGCCCCCCACTGTTCGCCGCCGTCCCGATGCACGACCCAGAAGTCGAACAGCCAGGTGTTCAGCGGACGGTGCAGCCAGGGCAGCACCCCGATCCAAAGGGCACAGGGCAGCAGCAGCCCCGTCAGCGCCACGGCCTTCGGGAACGCCGTGGACAGACGCCCGCCGAGGTAGTATCCCAGGGAAAGGGCCAGGAGAAAGACGCCGATCACGCTGCCCCACACCTGGATGTCCGTGCCGAAGGAGGGGGCGAGCATGCGGGCCCCGAGCATCTCCAGCATCATGAGCACCCAGCCGCAGGTGAAGACCAGACAGGTCAGGCAGAGATCGCACAGGCGTCGAGCCCATACGGCCCGCAGCGGCGGCGGTTCGTGGCTCTCCATGGGCGGCATAGGGGTCCTTTGGTCCGCGCTGGAACGGAACACGCCACAGGATACCCGAGCCGCTCCGAATTGCAAGGCGGCCGGAAAGGCACCGCGGTAGCCATGATCGAGGCCCCGGTCACCCCGAACCTGCGAGCCCCCGGGCGGAGGGGAGGGCACCGGCGGGCCGGGGGCGGGCGGAGATTGCAGCTCCCTTCCCCCGTCCGTTGTGTCCGTTTGTGTCCGTTTGCGCTGGTCTGCGTCCGTCTGTGTCCGTTTCCCCTCCCCTCTCCTCCCCCTGGCCCCGGCTGGCTGCGGCTTGAAAAACGCCATGGCCCATGGTCCATTGCTGGTGGTTTTCCCTGGCGCCTCGTGCCGGACGGTCCGTTCCCCGGGTGAATGAGGTGGGTGCATGAAACCGTGGATCACGGCAGTGGCCGGACAGCCGCGGTTCCTTGTGCTCGCGGCGGCGCCGGCGGTCTATGCCTACGTGGGTCTGTGGGTGGATCCTTCCGTGTTCTATGAGGCCGGGCCGTATTTCCCTGCCTTCCACTATGGAACGGAGTTTCTGGGGCCCTTTGTGTTGCAGCCCGGCGGTCCGAGCAGGTATGTTGCCGCGTACCTGGCTCAGGCCTGTGCGAACCGTTGGTTTGGGGCGGGGGTGTTCACGGCGCTGGCCATGCTCTTGGGGATGGCCTACGGCCTGTGTCTGCGGCATGCTCTCGGGAAGCGTGCCGCGGATTGGGGGATGCTGGCCGCAGGGGCGGCGCTGCTGGTGTGGACCCGGTACGGGCTGCACCTGGGCAGCATCACGGCGCTGGCCCTGGCGCTCGTCGGAGCGGCAGCGTACACCCACCCCCGGTGGGACCGGGTGCGCTCCGCCGGAGCCCGCGCCGGCGCCGGCATGGGCCTCTTCGCCCTGTGCTACTGCATCTGCGGGGCCGCCGTCTACCCCTGCATTCTGCTCGCCGCCGCCGTCGAACACGGACCTCGGCAACGGCCCCGGCTCGCGGCAGCGCTCCTGCTCGGGGGAATCCTCCTGCCGCCCCTGCTTGGACACATCGTCCTCGATCTCCCGCTCGAGGACGCCGTCACGGCGATGCTGCCGTTCAGCGACCCCTCCCGACTCGAAGGCGGGGTGTCCCTCTGCCTGCTCTACGCGGCCGCGGTCCTGCCGGCCCTGATGCTCTTTCTGCGCGGCGCTGCGGTGGACACCTCCCCCAGCCCGGCCGGCGACTCTCCCCCGTCCTCCCGGCGGCGTTGGGGGAGACTCTCCCCGGCCGGTCGGCGTGCCGTCGGTCTGGTTGCGGCGGGGGTCGCGCTGGTGCTGGCCCGGCCGACGCACACGGCCCGCCGGATGGCCGCGATGAAGCACTTCCGCGCCGGGCGCTGGGAGTGTGTTCTGGCCGAGGCCGCGGCGCAGCCCCGTACGGCGTTCACCCTGGATCTGTCCTACGCGGTCAACCAGGCCCTGTACCACACCCGGGCCCTCGGAGAGCGCATGTTCGCGTTCCCCCAAAGTCCCTTGAGCCTCACACTCGGAACAGCCTTCGCCACGGCACCGGACCAGACGGTCTTCTCGGAGGGTCCCAAGGCCTTTTTCGACCTCGGGACCGCCAACCTGGACATGGGCCTCGCGAACGAGGCCGAACACCTCGCCCACGAAGCCCTGGAGATCCATGGGCCCCATCCCACCGTGCTCAAGCAGCTTGTCGAGGTGAACCTGGCGAAGGGGCGCATGGACGCGGCGCGCGTCTTCCTCCGCGCCCTCTGTCGGGACCCCGTGGCCGGGGCCTGGGCCCGGGGGAGGTTGGCGGCGATGGCTGCCTCGCCGGCCGCTGTGCCGGACCTCGAACGCATTGCCGCGGTGCGCCGGAATCTGCCCGTGCGGAGGGACTTCCATGCCCCGCGAATGTCCCTCGAAGAACGTTGTCTGGCCCAACTGGAAGAGAATCCGGCGAACCGGATGGCTCTCGAGTTCCTCCTGGCCCACTACCTGGTGACGCATGATCTCGACGGCTTTGTCCGGGCCCTGCCCCGGCTGCGGGCCCGGGGTGAGGCTTCCCTTCCCCGGCACTACCAGGAGGCGGTGCTGCTGTATGAAGGCCGTACGGGGCGCGCCCTGCCGGAGTGGGATGTCCTGGTGGGACCCGAGGTGCGCGAGCAGTTCCGGCGGTTTCGGGATGCCGTGGCGGCGCGGGCCGATCCGCCGCGTCTTGGGGAGACGACCCTGAAGGCGATGGACGCCTTTCTGGATACCTATTTCTTCCATTTCGTATACCAGGGCGGGGAGTGAACCGTGGCAGTCGTTCGCGCATGGCTGGGGAGGACCGGGATCGCCGTGACGGTGCTCACGGTACTCTGGGCCACCTGCGGTTGCGGACCGAGGGACGTTCGCGCGCCGGCGCGGCGGGTACAGGTGCCGGATCCGCCCCGGATACATCCGGCCCTCGACGGAGTGACGATTCCGCCGAACGTGGCCCCCCTGACGTTCGTCGTGGACGAGCCCGGGGAGCGGTACTCCGTGCGCATCGAATCGGGTGCGGGGGATGCCTGTGAGACGGGCGGCCGCTCCCCCCGGCTCGTTCCCCCCCGGCGGCCCTGGAGGACACTCCTCGAACAGGCGGCGGGCGGAGATCTCACGGTCCGCGTCTCCGTGCGGGACGCGGAGGGAACATGGCGAGTCTTCGCACCCCTTGTGCTGCACGTGTCCGCCGATGCGGTGGATCCCTACCTCGCCTACCGCCGGATTCGCCCCCTGTACAACTTCTGGGAGGACGTGGGGGTGTACCAGCGCGATCTCGGCAGCTGGGATGAGGATGTGATCCTGCACGGTCGGGGCTTTGCCAAGGGGTGCACGAACTGCCACACCTTCGCGGCCAACGACCCTTCGACCATGGCTGTCGGCATCCGCAGCAGGGAATACGGCAATGCCACCCTCCTCTGCCGGGAGGGAACGACCTCAAAGCTCGATACACAGTGGGGATATGCCGCCTGGCGCCCGGATGGCCGCGCCGCGGCCTACAGCCTCAACCGGGTGCGTCAGTTCTTCCACTGGATCGGCGACGAGGTCCGCGACGTGTGTGATCTCGATTCGGATCTGGCCGTGTACTACCCGGCCGAAAACCGGACCGTCACGGCGGCGGAGATCGCGGCGCCAGACTGCCTCGAAACCTACCCCGCCTGGTCGGCGGACGGAACCGAGCTGTACTTCTGCCGCGCTCCCATACCGTGGGATGACCGGCAGCGCATGCCGCCGCCGGGATACCGGGAGCTGCGCTACAGCCTGGTCAAGGTCACCTTCGATGCGGCCAGCGGCCGCTGCGGGCCGGTTCAGGTCGTGGTCTCCGCCGAGGAGACGGGCAGGAGCGCCCTGCTGCCGCGTCCGAGCCCGGATGGCAAATTCCTGCTCTTCTGCATGTGCGACTACGGTTGCTTCCCCATCTACCAACCCGGCAGCGACCTCCACCTGCTCGATCTGACCACCGGGGCACAGCGCAGACTCGAACTGAACAGCGAGCGCTCGGAATCCTGGCATTCGTGGTCCAGCAACGGGCGCTGGTTCGCCTTCAGCAGCAAGCGCCAGGACGGGATCTTCACCCGTCTCTACCTCGCCCACGTGGACCCGGAGGGGAACGTCGGCAAGCCCTTCGTCCTGCCGCAGAAGGACCCGGCCTACTATGACAGTTGCCTGCAGACATTCTCCCTGCCCGAATTCGTCACGGGACGAGTCGGGGTCTCGCCCCGCACACTGGCCGCGGCGGCCCGGGACCGTGACGGCGTCGCGGTGGGCCTGCCCGCCATGTCCATGACCGCTCCCGCCGCGGGAACGCCCACCTCGCCCGGCGCGCACGGCGACCCATGGCAACCCGCCCCCCGGTAGGAAACCCTCACTGAAAACAGGAGAGACTTGGGTACCCGTTTAGCGTCCACTGGTGGCCGCCAAACGGGTACTCCTGACGCGAGTTTCACAGAATCTCGCGTCGAGGGCTGGATTCC
>JAFGRS010000959.1 GCA_016935045.1 Lentisphaeria bacterium
CGAAGTAGGTCGCGCGAGCCGAGCGCGACCCTCTCGTGGATTGCGCCGCTCGGCTCGTGGCGCCTGCCTGGGATCACCCTCATCGCACGCTTCCGCCGTTGTTTCCGAGCAGACGTGTAAGGGCGTCTGAGGCTTCAGCCCCCGGATCGCGGCGAGTCCTCGAAGGTGTAGGGTCTGAGGAACGCACAGGCGTCCTTGCGCCGGGTGACGTCGGCCAGGACCTCCGGGGTCCAGTCCACGTCCAGGCGGCTCCGGTGGGGGGAGTCGAAGACGATGGAGGCGCAGGCCTGCACGTACTCCTCGTCGGGTTCCACTTCGAGGAACCGGCACCAGGACCGGATGGTCTCCGCGGGACGTTCGATGAGGTCCTCGTGATGCACTTCGAGGAGGTCCCCCGGGGCGAGGGTCGCCGCAAAGCGCATCACGTCGTCTACCAGGGCGAAGTAGTAGTCCACCGCTCCCTGGAGGTCGTATTTCTCTCGCCGGAAGATGGTTGCGATGTTGTCAAAGGGATTGCGGATGACGTGAACGAAGCGGATGGGGACGCCGACCCGGGCCCGGGCCTTGGCGTAGAGTCCGGGCTGCCGCACCAGGATTTCCACGGTGAAGTTGCCGTATTTGTCGCCGATGACCCTCAGGTTGCGGCAACGTCCCTGCCACTGGCCGGGGACCTCGTAGGTGTAGCCCGTGTAGGATCGTCCGCCGCGGGTGAAGGCTTCCGAGTTCCGCACCAGCCAGTAGAAGAGCTGGTCCCGGCTGAAACCGTAGCGGATGGCCTTGAGGGCATTGGCCTCGTGGGCGAAGATCATGTCCGGGTGCGCGTCCATCAGGGAACCGACGAGACTGTGCCCGCTGCGGGGATAGCCCAGGAACAGGCAGAAGGTCCGCACCCCCTCGAAGACCTGCGCATGGGCGCCGCTGTGCAGGGCGCTGTCGAGATACTGCAGACCCAGCGCCGCCTTGCGACGGAGATTGCGGCACAGTCCCCTCATGATGCCCCTTCCCCCGTGTGGCCGGGGCTGTCGGGGGCCGCGCTGTCCCGGCCGGGATGCCGGGTCAGTCCGGTCTCCGTCATGACGATCCCGAGTTCCGCGAGGTAGGGCCGGACTTCGCGGTGGTCGGCGATGCGCCGCCGGACCTCCGGCGCCAGGTACTCCCGCCAGCGCAGGTCGTGGAAGCGGACGCCGTCCGGGGGCGGCCGCATGTACTGCGGCTTCTGGCTGCCGTGATGCTTCTTCGTCCAGTAGTGCAACTGGTCCGGCTCGAAGGTCAGTCCCAGCCAGGCCATGAGGCCCTCGAGGGTCTGCTCGGGGAACAGGACCAGGTCCTGATAGGTGATCACCCGGGCATCCAGGCCGAAGCGCTCGAGAAAGCGGGAGATGCGGCGGTTCTGATAGGCCCACTTGTGCACGTAGACGTTGTCCTCCGGCCCCCGCAGGATCTGCCAGGCGCGGCGCCAGCACCGTCGTGCCATCAGCCGGCGGACCTTGCTCTTCTCCGCGGCGGACTCGTAGCACAGCATCCAGCGGCGGACCAGGGCCCGGGGGTCCCGGATCAGGTGGATGTACCTGCGCGTGTACCCTTCGAGATCGAGGAAACGCCGCGCCCATTCCGGCTTCTTCGAGTTGTCCACGGCCAGGGCGATCCGCGGGTCCATGGCCTCGAGGTTGGCGAAGACCCGGTCGTACAGCGCCCCGAGGGGGACCCCCTCCAGGCCATGGAACACCGGGCAGGAAGCGTCGTCGGGGCAGATCGAGCAGGCCTGCCGGCGCCTGTCAGCCGAGCGCTTGAAGCGATGCAGTTCCCCCAGGGATACCGCCCGGCTGTGGCTGGCGAGCTGCAGCGCCAGGAAGTGCGAGCCGGCGTAGTTCGTCGACAGTACGGTGACAATCTGCCGTCCCATGGGTCAGGCCTCCGCGCTCCCGGTCCCGAACAGCTCGGCGATCCGCTCCCGGACGCGTTCGGCACAGGCCCCGGCTCCGAGAGCCGTGGTGTCCAGGATCAGGGCCGGGCTCTCCGGGGGTTCGTAGGGCGCCGAGACCCCGGTGAAGTCGCGGATTTCGCCGGCTCGCGCCTTGGCGTAGAGGCCCTTCGGGTCGCGGCGTTCGCACACCTCGAGGGGCGTGTCCACGAAGATCTCGTAGAAGCGTTCGGGGCCGACGATCTCCCGGGCGGCGGCGCGGTCCTCGCGGTAGGGCGAGATGAATGCCGTGATCACGATCAGCCCGGCGTCGTTGAAGAGGCGCGCCACCTCGGCGATGCGCCGGATGTTCTCCGTGCGGTCCGCGGGGCTGAAGCCCAGGTCCCGGTTCAGCCCGTGGCGGATGTTGTCACCGTCCAGGATGAAGCAGGCGTGTCCGGCCTCCATCAGGCAGCGTTCGAGTTCCCGGGCGACGGTGCTTTTGCCGGACCCGCTCAACCCCGTCAGCCACACCGTGCCGCCCTTCTGCCGCAGGAGTTCCTGGCGCCTGCCGTCGGTCACCAGGGACGCTTCGGTGCCGATATGGCTGCCGGCGGGTTCCGCGCCCGGTTTGACCCGGGCCCGACCGATGGCCCGGTCCAGGATCATGCCCGCCGCAACCGTGCCGTTGCTGAGGCGGTCGACGAGGATGAAGGCGCCGGTCTGGCGGTTCCTGCGGTAGGGGTCGAAGGCCAGCGGCCGGTGCAGGGTCATGTGCACCCGGCCGATCTCGTTGAGCCGCAGCTGGGCGGGGCCGTCGTCCTTCTCCCGCGGCATCCGGCGCATGGTATTGACGTCGATGCGGTAGCGGATGTCGGCCAGGGCCCCGGGGACGGTGTTCGTGGTATGCTTGACGAGGAAACTGGTTCCCGTGCGGCCCGGCGTCTCGCTCATCCACACCAGCATGGCCTCGAATTCCGAACCCACCGTCGGAACGTTGTTCAGGTGGACCAGCATGTCGCCGCGGCTCAGGTCCACCTCGTCCGCCAGCGTCAGGGTGACGGCCTGGGGTGGGAAGGCGCATTCGAGCAGGCCCCCGTAGGTCACGATCGAGGCCACCCGCGTCACCTGCCGCGATGGCAGCGCCATCACCTCGTCCCCGGGACGGATGACGCCCGAGGCCACGCTGCCGGCAAAACCGCGGAAATCCAGATGGGGCCGGATCACGCTCTGCACCGGGAACCGCATGTCGATGAGGTTCCGGTCCGTGACGATGTTCACGTTCTCGAGGTGATGCAGCAGCGTCGGACCCTTGTACCAGGGCATGTGCGGGCCGGGCTCGACGACCTGGTCCCCCAGCAGAGCGCTGAGGGGGATGAAATGGATGTCGCTGAAATCCAGACGGGCGACGAAATCGTTGTAATCCCGGCGGATGGTCTCGTACACGTCCTGGCGCCAGTCCACCAGGTCCATCTTGTTGATGGCCACGACGACGTGGCGGATCCCCAGCAGCGAAACCAGGAAGCTGTGCCGTTTGGTCTGCGTGATGACGCCGTTGCGGGCGTCGATGAGGACCACGGCCAGATCGCAGTTCGAGGCGCCCGTGGCCATGTTGCGGGTGTACTGCTCGTGGCCGGGGGTGTCGGCGATGATGAACTTGCGCGTCGCGGTCGAGAAGTAGCGGTAGGCGACGTCGATGGTGATTCCCTGCTCCCGCTCCGCCTTGAGGCCGTCCAGCAGGAGTGCCGGGTCGAAGTCCGTGCCGGTGGTGCCGTGCACGATCGAGTCCTTCCGCACCGCGGCGAGTTGGTCCTCGTAGATCATCTTCGAGTCGTAGAGGAGCCGCCCGATGAGAGTGGACTTGCCGTCGTCGACGCTGCCGCAGGTGAGGAAACGGAGGAGGTCCTTCTCCTCGTGCCGGCGCAGATAGGCGTCGATATCCCGGGCGATCAACTCGGCATCGGGGACCGAGAAGTGCGGCGTTCCTGCATTGGCTGACGGTGAACCCATGGTCATGGTACCTGAATTCGGCTCCTGACTCCCGCGCCAGGCCGGCTGGGCCGTCCCCGCGCCCCGGCGAAGACGAGGAAACGCCCCGGCGAGGACCCGTCCGGCGGCGGGCGCCGCGCGGCCCTCCCGCCTCAGAAATAGCCGTCCTTCTTCTTCTCTTCCATCGAGGCGGCGCCATCGAAGTCGATGACCCGGCCCTGGCGTTCCGAGGTCGTCGCCAACAGCATCTCCTGCACGATCTTGGCGAGGGTGTCGGCGTCCGACTCGATGGCGCCGGTGAGGGGATAGCACCCCAGCGTACGGAAGCGGACGCGGCGCAGCATGGGGGTTTCCCCGGGCAGCAGCGGCAGGCGTTCGTCGTCCACCAGGATCAGCACCCCGTCCCGGGAGACCACGGGGCGTTCCTTGGCGAAATAGAGCGGCACGATGGGGATCTGCTCGCGCTGGATGTACAGCCAGACATCGAGTTCGGTCCAGTTGGAGAGGGGAAAGACGCGGATGCTCTCGCCCTTGCGGACCTTGGTGTTGTAGAGGTCCCAGAGTTCCGGGCGTTGGTTCTTGGGGTCCCACTGGTGAAAGCGGTTGCGGAAGCTGAAGACACGCTCCTTGGCCCGGGACTTCTCCTCGTCCCGCCGGGCCCCGCCGAAGGCGGCGTCGAAGCCGTAGTGGTCCAGGGCCTGTTTGAGCCCCTCGGTTTTCATCACCTGCGTGTGTTTTTCGCTCCCGTGCTCGATGGGGCTGATGCCCTGAGCGACGCCTTCCGGGTTCATCCACACCAGCAGTCGGAAACCGGCTTCCCTTGCCATCCGGTCCCGGAACTCGACCATGTCGCGGAACTTCCACCCCGTATCCACATGCAGCAGGGGGAAAGGGATGGGAGCGGGGAAGAAGGCCTTCTGGGCCAGGCGCAGCATCACGGAGGAATCTTTGCCGATGCTGTAGAGCATGACCGGGTTGGCGAACTCGGCGGCCACTTCCCGGATGATGTGGATGCTCTCGGCTTCGAGCTGCTGGAGGTGGGAGAGGTTGTAGTGTTCCATGGTTGGGGTCCGGTGCGGACTCAGGAAGGCATCGGCCAGCCGCGGCGGTAGGCCACGAAGTGCGGGTTGTGCAGGTCCGCCTTGTTGTACCGCAGGGGCTTGTCGCCCGGGTATTCGAGCACCGTTCCGCCGGACGCCTCGACCAGGGCCTGGGCAGCCGCCGTGTCCCATTCCATGGTCGGCGCGAGGCGCGGATAGACCTCCGCCGCCCCTTCGGCGATCAGACACAGCTTGAGGGAACTGCCGCTGGACATACGCCGGGAGGGACCGTGCACCGCTTCCAGGTCCGCGATGAAGGCGTCCGTCTCGGGATTGCCGTGGGAGCGAGACGCCACGACCCGAAGGGGCAGGCCCGGCCGCCACGTGGAACAGGGCAGGGAAACCCAGCCCGGCTGCAGCGCGCCGTCTTCCCCCAGCGGAACCGACTCGTACTCCAGCGACGCCCCGTCCGCGACCTTGAAGGCGCCCAGTCCACGCCGTCCCGCATACAGCGCCCCGAGCACCGGGGCATACACCACTCCCAGCACCGCGGAGCCCTCCTCGATCAGGGCAATGTTCACGGTGAACTCACCGTTGCGCTTGAGGAATTCCTTGGTCCCGTCCAACGGATCCACCAACCAGAACCGGTCCCACCCCCGGCGGACCTCCCGGGGAATCGCCCGACTCTCCTCCGAAAGCACCGGGAACGGAGTACGCTCCCGCAGAAGCCTCACGATCAGCTCGTGAGAGGCCCGGTCGGCCTCGGTCAGGGGCGAGCGGTCCTCCTTGTAGGTCACCGCCACCTCGCGGCCATACAGGGGCCGAATGGCAGCCCCCGCCTGGCAGGCCGCCCCGATGGCCTCGCTGAGATCCCGATCAACCAAAACGCAACCCCTTGCCTGCGCGGTCGTTGAACCAATGCCCGCAACCGGTTATGTTGGACCCGTACTGTATGCCGCCGTGAAGACACCTGCAACCGGGCACGGAGAGGCATGGGACCCCTCCGTCAACCACCCGGAGAGGAAGTCCGGCCGCTCTCCCAGGGCATAGGCAATCTTGAGACAATCAGTACAGGGGGATCCCCGCCGGCCCGGATCCGGGTCGGCGGCTGCTGCGGATACTCGAGGGACCGGCCTGGCAGCCATGACGTCACCACCTGAAGCCGCGGATACCTTTCGCTGGTTCTTTGCCGAGGACGCCCCGGGCGCGTCGAAGGAGTCTCTGCGCTCGGGTGCGTGGACACGAGAGGCGGTGTTCGTCAAAGGGAACCGGCGGCGCTCGATTTTCCGGGTCCCCGGTGCCCCGGGCCTGATCGTCAAGGTCGACCGTCCCCCCGGCCTTGCGGATCGCCTCAAGGCCCTCTGGCGCAACGCGGGGGCGAGGGAGTTCACCTGCCTGCGGGCGGTGGCGGCCACGGGCCTGCCGGTGCCCCGGGCGGTGGGCTGGGCTCGACGGGGAAGGGAAACCCTCTTCGCCGCCATCGACCTGGAGCCCTGCGAGAAACTGCGGACAGCCTGGGAACGGGCCCGGAACGACACCGGCATGCGGGAACGCCTGCTGCCCGCCCTGCAACGCTTCGCCGCCGCCTTCGCCAGGGCCCGCATCGTGCACCCCGACATGCACACCGGGAACATCCTGGTCAAGGACGCAGGTTCCCGCACCGAACTCTTCCTCGTGGACCTTGCCGGGGCACGGGTCCTCCCCCCCGGAAGAGAGGCACGGCCCTGGCACACCGCGGGATGGCTGACGCAACTCGCCCCCGACCTGCGCCCCCACGAAGCCCGGCGCCTCCTCGACGCTGCCGGCCTCCTCACCCCCGGATCCCCCGCCAATGATCTCTGGCCCGAACTTCTCCGCCGGTACGGCCACGAGACGGCCAGGCGCTGGCGCGGACGCAGGTGCCGCCTTCTCGCCACAAGCAGCCTCTGCACACGCATCGAGGCACGCGAGGGGCTCTGGCTGCTGCGGCATCCCCTCGATCCGACCGAGCTGATGGCGGCACTCCCCGGCCACCGGCGCCAGAGCGAGGTCGGGAACATGCTCAAGGTCGACCGCAAGCGACGCCTCAGCCGGGTCGCGCTGCCATCGGGTCCGGTGGTGGTGAAGGAGTTCGTCGGCCCCGGCCTGGGCCTGTGGCGCGCCGATCGCCGGAGTTGGTTCTGCCACTACCGCATGATGCCCGATGTCCTGCCGGTGTGCCGCTGCCTGGGATGGCTGCGCGGAGAGGATGGCCACGGCTACCTGGTGCTCGAAGACGTCGGCACCCGCAGCGTACGGGACGCGGCGGCCGGCCTTCCGGCAAGCGCTCGGCGACCGCTGTTGCGCGCCGCCATGCACCTGGTGGCCTGGCTCCACCTCCTCGGCATCCGCCACCGGGACCTCAAGGCTACGAACTTCGTGCTCCGGGACGCGGGCAGGCCCGGGTTCCCCGTCACCCTGGTGGACTGCGACGCGGTGCGCTTCGACACCACGCTGACGGATCGGGACCGCGCCCGGGCACTCCGGCAGTTCCTCGATAACCTCCCCCCCGGCGTCTCCTCCCGGGAAAAGCTCCGCGCGGCAGTTGCCTACCGTCAGGAAGCCTGCCTGGACAGGGCCCGCCTGCGCCGAATCCTGCGGGCCGGGAACGTCTGATGCAACGTGCCCCTCTGCCGTAGAGCAGCGCTCGAGCGGCCGAGTCGCGGGGCAAACGCCCACCAGGCCCCGACGTGTTCATCACAGGCGGCGCGCAAATGGCACGCCCGGAGGAGATGCGCTGGAGCCTGCCGCCTGCCTGTGCGTCGCACGCAGACAGGTCCTCGGCGCTATGCGGAACGGACGCAGGTACGGCGGCGGCCCCTTCAGCGCTGGCCGACCCGGCCCGCCCAGTGGGAATTCATCTCCAGGATCCGTTCGCACAGGTCACAGTTTCCGCGCGACGGACACTCGTGGGTGCAGAAGGTCAGACGGAACTCCGCGGCCACGCGATGAAGGTGGTATTGGCTGAAATGCTCCAGAGCAACCTGCCAGCCTACATCCCGACCGGCAGCCTCGCTCAAGTACCACTTGTCCTCATCAATGGCGCGCCGCAGATGCTCCCGCTGAGCCAGAGAAAACGCAAGAGCGCTGAAGCAACGGTTCATGACGCCTGTACTCCAGAAGGGGCGCTGCCGGAACAGCCCCCCGCAAGAATCCCATGCACGAAGAACTCTGCAGATTCTAACGTCAAGCGAGGGGAATCCCAACCAAAAAAAACAACGCCGGACGGAAGCACGGGGCCTCACAAGACGCCCCCCGCGCTGCCGCGCCCTACCGGCGGAGGCCCGGGGGCTGTTTTCCGGACATCCCCCCCTTGCGCCGGACCGGAAAACGCTCCCCCCCCGCCGTCGACCGCACGTTCCCCACCCCTACGCCGGTCCGAGATTAGGTTTTTCCGGGTTCTGCGGGTGGGATGGTGTAATGGGGAACGGTGGAACCGGGCGGGGCCGGCAAGAGGACCGGAAAGGCGGTGGATTGGCTGAAAGAGTGGGCGAGGTGGGTGGGAGCGGGCACAGCGGAGGGTGGTCCGGAGCGCTGGACTGCAACACCGCTGCGGGGCGTCGTGGGTATCATGGCGGTCCCGTGGGCACCGACAGAAGGTTGAGCCGCCTGGTAGGCGACCTCGGAGAACACCTTGCCTGCCCCGGCCTCGTAGAGCGCGTCCATGCCCCGTGCAACGGTGCTGTCATTGAAGGCTGAGGCCGGCAGCTCCACACCCAGCAGCAGCCGGCTGTCCTGCTGTTCGAAGAACTCCTCCAGCCGCTACAGCGGACTGCGCCCCGAGAGTGTGTCCAGAACCATGCCCTGCACGATCGTGCCCACACCCACGGCCATACCCGTGGGTACGACGCGGTTTACGGTCTGAATCAGGCCGATGCGCCGGCAAAACGCCGCCGCCACCAGCAGATGGTTCGCCTGC
>JAFGRS010000177.1 GCA_016935045.1 Lentisphaeria bacterium
CCCTTGGAACAGCCTTCTACGAGGGTAGCGCATTGCGCCTCGTACGGGTCTGGGGAGAGGGACCTACGGAGCTGACATGCGCCCGGTCCCGATCCCGGCCGTTGACATTCGGTTCCGATGTTCTATATTACTTGATTCCGACAGAAGCGGTCGGCCCCGTGTCTCCATGGGGTGTGCATGGAAGCAGGCCGCCGCGGAGTACTCGCGGAGACGGAGACCGACGTTGAACGATCAGTATCTTGCACGTGCCCGCACGCAAGTCAAGGACATCCGTCTGTTCATCAACGGCGCCGCCAAGCGAGCCGCCGAGCTTGCTCATGGCGCCCGGCCACTGGTTCCCACCCTGCCTCAGGACGAGAGGTCGTACCTGGACATTGCCCTTCTGGAGATTGCCGAGGGCAAGGTGAAGGTCCTCGAAGACTCCTGACGCACGCTCCCTGGGGGCGGGCGAAGAGTGAGGGGACGTCGCCGGGCGGGAGGGGGTGTTTCACAGTTCCCCGCCGGTTTCGGCGTTGAGGATGCGGAACTCCTCCATGTGCAGGGAGGGATCGCCCCGGAACGTCAGTTCCCGTCCGAATCCCTGTTCCAGGTCTGCCAGCAGGGCGGCGTCTTCGTTGCGCAGGCGGTCCAGGATGCTGGGGTGGACCGTGACCCGGAGCTGCAGGGTCCGCCGGTAGCGTTTCATGATCTCCTGCAGACGCCTCTGGATCTCGACACTCATGGTGGTGGCGGACTTGACCAGGCCCTTGCCCTCGCAGTAGGGGCAGGGGCTGTAGACCGTGCTGCGCAGGCTTTCCGTCTCCCGTTGGCGGGTCATCTCGACGAGGCCGAGGGAGCTGATGGGGCAGGTTCGGGTCCGGGCCCGGTCGCGTGCCAGTTCCTCCTTGAGGGCACGGTAGACGGTGAGCTGGTCTTTCTTCGAGCGCATGTCGATGAAATCGATGACGATGAGGCCGCCAAGGTTGCGCAGCCGAAGCTGCCGGGCGGCCTCGTGCACGGCTTCGAGGTTGGTGGTCAGGATCGTTTCGGGATGGTCCTTGCCGCTGCGGTTCTTGCCGGAGTTCACGTCGATGGCGATGAGCGCCTCGGTCTCGTCCACGCAGATGTAGCCGCCACCGGGGAGAGGCACCTGGCGGCGGAAAACGCTTTCGAGCTGCTGTGCCAGTTTGTAGCGGTCGAAGAGGGGTGTGGGGTTGCGGTAGAGGCGGACCTTGACCCGTTCCTGGCGGCTGAGGCGTCGCACGAGGTCGTTGGCGAGGTCGCAGGTTTCCTTCGCATCGGTGACCACTTCGTCCACGTCCTCGGTGAGGAAGTCACGCAGGCAGCGTTCGGTGAGGCCCGGTTCTCGATAGACGCAGCAGGGGGCGGGGGTGCTACGGCTTTTCTCGTCGAGTTTCCGCCAGGTGTCCAGGAGCATGGCGAGGTCCTGTCGGAACTGCTTCTCGTCGCGTCCCGCGCCGACGGTCCGGCAGATGACGCCCATGCCGGTCGGGATGTCGAGTCGGCGCAGGATCTGCCGCAGGCGGTCGCGTTCCTCACGCCCTTCGACACGTTTCGAGACGCCGACATGCGAGGAGTTGGGCAACAGCACCAGGTAACGGCCGGGAATGCTGAGATTGGTGGTGACTCTGGCGCCCTTGTTGCCGATGGGACCCTTGCTGACCTGGACCAGGATGTCCTTCGACTCCTTGAACAGCTCGGGGATGTCCTCGACCGTGAACGCGGGCCGGCGGGAGCGGCGTCTGCGGCTGCGGGGCCTGGCCGCGGGGGACTCCTCCGCGGCTGCGGCGAGCCTCGGACCGGGGGCAAGAAGACGGCGCAGGCGGCCCAGGATTCCCCCCCGGCGGGCGGCGGCGACCGGCTCCACCGGAGCGGATTCGGGTTCGGGAAGGGGCTCGGGTGAAGGTTCGTCCTCTTCGAGCATGTCCTGCGTCGCCGGGAGCATGTCCCAGTAATGGAGGAAGGCGTTCTTCTCGCTGCCGATGTCGACGAAGGCTGCCTGGAGGGAAGGCTCGAGGTTCCGGATGCGAGCCTTGAAGATGGAACCGCTCAGGCGGTCCCTGTCCTTGCGCTCGATGAGGAACTCTTCGAGTTCGCCGTTCTCGACCACGGCTACGCGGTCCTGGAGTTCTTCGCTGTTGATGAGAATCTGTTTCATGCGGGTGGTGTGGGATCAGCTTTCGTGCGCTGCGGCGGTGAACTGTGTGCTCCGGGATATGCCGTAGCCGCGGATGAAGTCCTGTGCGGGCATCTCCCGGCGCCCTTCGGGAACCAGCCGCAGAAGCGCCAGTTCTCCTTGCCCGCAGGAGGCGATCAGGTGGCCTTCCGGGCTGACCCGGAGGGTCCCGGCCGGGGCAGCGGCACTCTCTCCCGGATGGACACAGGCTGCGGTGATCTGCAGGCGGCGGGGTCCCGAGGCCGTCGGCAACCAGGTGAACGCCCTCGGCCACGGCAGCATCGCGCGCACCTGCCGGGCAATCCGCTCGGCGTTGCCGGACCAGTCGATGCGGCCGTCGTCCTTGCTCAGCTTGGGAGCGTAGGTCACTCCCTCCGGGGCTTGCGGCTGGGGCGTCAACCCGCCCCGGACCACGTCCACAAGGACCTGCGGCAGAACCGCGGCGGCCAGTTCGCCGAGGCGCACTTCGAGCCGGCCGGCGTCCTCGTCGGGGGCAATGGGGGTCGGGACCCGGCGGTAGACGGGACCGGTATCCAATCCCGGGTCCATTCTCATGAACGAAACGCCGGTACGTGCGTCGCCGGCGAGAATGGCGGCCTGCACCGGAGAGGCGCCACGGTGCCGGGGCAGCAGGCTGGCATGGACGTTCAGGCAACCCCACACGGGCAACTCCAGCAGCGGCGGCCGGAAGATCTGCCCGAAAGAGGCGACCACGACGATCTCCGGAGCCAGATCCGAAAGGCGCCGCAGAAAACTCTCCTGGTTGACCGACGGCACCCGCTCGGCCCGAACCCCAAGCTCGGCACAACGGCGCGCCACGTCCGTCGGTTCCAGCCGACGCTGCCTCCCCGCAGGCCGGTCAGGCTGCGTCGCCACACCCAGAAGACGCAAATCCGGCCCCCGGCACAGCGCCTCCACGATGGGCACCCCGAGACGGCCCGAACCGAGATAGTAAACCGATACCGGCTCCAGCAAGTCCATTCCTGCCACAGTCTGGAATCCAAAACCCCGAGCCGGACCCTGTCCAGAAAGGGTCTGGCCGCTGCCGTCGAGACCGGAACGCCTCCACCGAACCCGTCTCGGTGGAGCGAAGATCGGCGAAAAAGACGACGATCCGTCCCGTCATCCCCAATCTGCGCTCCACTGCCGCAACGACAGTGGAGGCGGGAGACCCCTTTCTGGACAACCTCTAACCGGCGGCCAACGGGGCGTGCCTGACGTATCCCATACTATACCTCTCGCCACGGTGCCATGAAAGCGGCGCTGCAACCAGGCTCAGGGCCCGACCCGGCATGCGGTCCCACCCCTTCCCGTCCCGCCGGCTGGGACGTCCCGGTCGCGCGTGCCCTCCTCAGCGTGATTCCGCGTCGGGGTCCGCCCGCGGGGCGACGCGGACGACGCGGTTCCCCTGGCCGTGGTCTTCCACAGGTCCGACGGAGGTGATGGCGCAGTCGCGGACGTTGGCGTCGAGGATGAGTGTCGCCCCCGTGTGGTTGGTCACGGTGGAGCGGCTGAGACCCTTGCGGCCGCCACAGTGGACGCGGCCGGCTTCCGGCGGCAGCGGCCGGGTGGTGCCGTCGTGGAGGAGGAAGGTGCAGCGGTCTCCGCACAGGGTCCCCAAGCCCGATCGCGGCGTCGGCTGCACCCCGGGCGCCGGACTGAGGATGGTCACCTCGTAGAATGCCTCCCTGGGCGTTTCTCCCCGCGTCAGGTTGAAGAGCGGGTTGTAGGCCACATCGCCGCGGCAGTTCCTCATGACCACCCTGCCCCTGTCGCCGGCACTGAGGTCGTAGCTGAAGTCACCGGCCTCCAGAACCGTGACGTTCTCCAGGGTCACGTCACCGACGCAGAGAAGCTGGAAACACCCCCGCATACGCTCGACGGTGGTGTCGACCACGGTGATGTTCCTGACC
>JAFGRS010000178.1 GCA_016935045.1 Lentisphaeria bacterium
TCCCTCTCTTTCCTCCTCATCAGCGCTCCACCGGGACGAGCCCGGCGGTGGCGAGAGCGGCGGCCGACTCCCCGCCACCACTGCCCTTGCGGCGGCCCGACTCCCTCTCTTTCCTCCTCATCAGCGCTCCACCGGGACGAGCCCGGCGGTGGCGTCAAGAGCGGCGGCCGACTCCCCGCCACCACTAGCGACGGGGCGCCCCCCCTCTTTGAGCCCGGCGGTGGCGTCACGCGGGGCGGCAGGGACCGGTTTCTCTGCTACATTGCCGGAAAACAGGAGGACTGCCCGATGCGTCTGGTTCGGATACCATGCCGGCATGCCGTACTCCTCGGGGTCCTCTCCTGCCTGGCGGGAATTGCCGCCGGCAGGGCCCAGGAGCCGACCGCGCCGCGCGCGCGTCCGAACGTCCTCTTTCTGGCCATCGACGATCAGAATGACTGGGTGGGGCCGTTGGGAGGGCATCGCCTGGTCAAGACCCCGAACCTGGATCGCCTGGCCGGGCGTGGAACCACGTTTGTCAATGCCCACGCGCAGGCCCCCCTGTGCAACCCCTCCCGGACCAGCCTCATGCTCGGGTTGCGGCCGACCACGACGGGCATCTACGGCCTGGCGCCGTGGTTCCGCACCGTGCCGGCATGGCGGGACCGCGTTTCCCTGCCGCAGCACTTCCGAGCGCACGGCTACCGGACGCTGACGGCGGGGAAGGTCTACCACGGCGGCGCCGGGGGGCCGGGAAAGCGGGAACAGGAGTTCGACGTCTGGGGCCCGGGGGCCGGGGTAGGCGCCAAGCCCCCGGCGAAGCTGATTCCGCCGACCCCGATGGGGAATCATGCCCTGATGGACTGGGGGTGCTTCCCCCACAGCGATGCGGACAAGGGCGACTACCAGATCGCCTCCTGGGCCATTGAGCGGCTGCGGGAGATGCCGGAGGATCCTCCCTTCTTCCTGGCCGCCGGCTTCTTCCTCCCCCATGTGCCCTGCTATGCCACCCGGGCGTGGTTCGATCTCTATCCCGACGACGACAGTGTCCTGCCGCCGGTTCTCCCCGACGACCGGGCGGACACCCCCCGGTTCTCGTGGTACCTCCACTGGCGGTTGCCGGAGCCCCGCCTGGCTTGGGTCCAGGCCCACGATCAGTGGCGCAATCTGGCGCGGTCCTATCTGGCGTGCGTCAGCTTCGTGGACAGCCAGATCGGGCGGGTACTGGATGCGCTGGAGGCGCGAGGCCTGACGCGGAACACGGTGGTGGTGGTCTGGGGCGACCATGGGTATCACCTGGGCGAGAAGGCCATCACCGGCAAGAACACGCTGTGGGAGCGTAGCACGCGGGTGCCGTTGATCTTCGCGGGACCGGGCGTCACCCCCGGAGCGCGCTGCTCGCGACCGGTCGAGCTGCTGGATCTCTACCCCACGCTGTCTGAACTCTGCGGTCTGCCGCCGCGCGAAGGCCTCGAGGGAATCAGTCTCCAACCGCTGCTGCGGGATGCCGCCGCGCCGCGGGAGCGTCCGGCCATCACCTCGCACAACCAGGGCAACCACGCCGTCCGTTCGGAGGAGTGGCGCTACATCCGCTATGCCGATGGCAGCGAGGAACTCTACCATCTGGCCCGGGACCCGAACGAGTGGACCAACCTGGCCGGCCGTGCGGACCACGCCGCCGTGATCGCGGAACACCGTGCCTGGCTGCCCACCGTCGATGCCTCTCCGGCGCGCGGCAGCGCCCATCGGGTGCTGACCTACGACCCCGCTGCCGACGAAGCCACCTGGGAAAACACCCCGGTCCGGCGCACAGACCCGATCCCCGAATGACACGACATGTTTCATTTGTAAAAAGAAACAGAAATGCTATTTTCCAGGTATGAGATATGGATCTCTGGTCGAGTTCGTGGGTTCCTTGCCGTGCTTCGACCTGCCCCTGCTGGTCCAGGGGTTCGATGAGCCCAGGGACGTCATCCGCGTCCAGTTGGCGCGCTGGATGGCGGCTGGCAAGGTCATCGGCCTCCGGCGGGGGATGTACACGCTGCCCGAAGCCTACCGACGCGAGCTCCTCAGGCCGGCGTTTCTCGCCAACCAGCTCTACCGGCCGTCGTACCTGAGCGGTCTCTGGGCGTTGGGCTTCTACGACATGATCCCGGAGCGCGTCGTGTGGCTGATCAGCGTCACCACGCGGGGCCCGCGCCGGTTCGAGAACCCTTTCGGGACCTTCGACTACCGCAACCTCAAGCGCGACGCGTTCTTCGGCTATGCAACGGTCCCCTATGGCGGCCAGCAGGTGCTGGTGGCGGAGCCGGAGAAGGCCTTGCTCGATCACTGGCACCTGACGCCGGGCGAGTGGACCGAGGAGCGCTTGGCGGAGATGCGCTACCAACACCACGACCGAGTCAACGACGCGAGACTCCGTGACTACGCGGCACGCTTCCGCAATCCGCGCCTGCGTCGGGCATCCGAGCGTTGGCTGAGGCTGGCGCGAGAGGAGGAGAAGGGCACGGTGACGTTGTGAAAGAGCTGGCACTGGCAGTGGCCCGCGGGGCGAAGGACCCGGAGCAAGCCCTCAATCTGTTGCGGGAGTACCTGCAGACCCTGGTCCTGAGGTCGTTCCATGAGAGCGAGGCATTTCGGCCCCTGGCCTTTGTGGGAGGCACGGCGTTGCGTTTCCTGCACGGCCTGCCACGGTTCTCCGAGGACCTCGACTTCTCGCTGGTCAGCGCCGAAGGCTACGCGGGCCAGGAGTGGATGGCAAAGGTCAGACGTGACCTCACGCTGGCCGGCTTCGAGGCGGAGGCGACCTGGAACGATCGCAAGGTGGTGCATACCGGCTGGGTGCGGTTGGCCGGACTCCTGCATGATGCGGGACTGTCAGGCCTGCCTGCCGAGAAGCTGGCCATCAAGGTGGAGATCGACACGCGTCCGCCGGCCGGGGCGCGCCGTGAACGCCGGATCGTCACCCGGCACGTGACGTTCCTGCTCCAGCACTACGACCTGCCCTCCCTGCTGGCGGGCAAGCTCCACGCCGTCGTCACCCGCAAGTACGCCAAGGGAAGGGACTGGTACGATCTCATGTGGTATTTGTCGCAGCGTCCGCCCGTGGCGCCGAATCTGGACCTGCTGCAGGCGGCCTTGGACCAGACACAGGGAGCTGGCCGCTTCGACGCTCGATCCTGGCGTAGCCTGGCCCTGGACCGGCTGGCGTCGCTGGACCTGCAGGCCGTGGTGACCGAGGTCGTGCCGTTCCTGGAGCGGCCCAGGGACGCGGCGTTCCTCACCCGCGAGCATCTGGTCGGGATGTTGGCTGCGCCGTGAGCAGCAGGGAGCATGGCGAACCGGGGCCGCGGATCGCCGTGGCTCGTCCCGGTTCTGCCTGCTCTGCCTTCGTCTTGCTGCGCGAACTCCGCGCCTCGGCGCGAGAGGCGGTTTCGTTCCTGATTCCGCCGCCAGGCAAGAATGTCATACCCCCTCCAGCGGCCCAAGCTCTACGTCCGCGACTCGGTGCTGTTGCACGTGTGGCTGTCCGTACCCGGCGAGGGAACCGGTGTTCTCGCGGACGTACGATGCGCCGCCTGCCTGCCGGGGTTACCCTTGCCGGAGCCAGCGTACCTGTTCCGGGGTGAGGCGAACGTGCACCGCGCCGAGGGCATCCCGCAGATGCTCCGCGTCGGCCGTGCCGAGGATGGGGATCACGGGAAACGGCTGATGCCGGAGCCAGGCGAGGGCGATCTGGTTGGGGGTGGCTCCCATTTCGTCGGCGACCTTCCGGGCGCGCGCCAGGCGTTCCTGGCTGGCTGCATTCCGGTATGCCTGGCCGCTCGCTCCGGCGGTGGCAAAGAAGCCCTGGGCCGTCGGGCTGTAGGGCAGCACGGGCAGCTTCGACCGACGGTGCCACTCCCCGTCCGTTTCGTCGAACCAGTGCAGATCGTTGCGGAAGGGCTCGCGAAGGCCCAGATTCCAGCAGGGCTGGCTGGCCACCATGGGCTGGAGGCCGTGTTCGGCCGCGTAGGCATTGGCTTCCGCCAGGCGCGCCGCGGTCCAGTTGCTGCCGCCGTAGTAGCGGATGCGGCCCCGACGCACCTCGGCCATGAGCATCTCGAGGATTTCCCCGACGGGGACGCGGGGGTCGTCCCGGTGCAGCCAATAGAGGTCGATGGTGTCGATGCGCATGCGTCCGAGGCTGTCGTCGAGGTCCGCGGCGATCCGTTCCCGGGTCATGTACCGGTCGTTGCGGCGGTATTTCGGCATGGGGGGGTGGGCGCCCTTGGTGGCGATGACCAGTTCATCCCGGCCGCCGTTGCGTTCCAGATAGTCCCCGAGGGCACATTCGCTGCAGCCCGCTCCGTTGGGAGTCCAGAAGGCGTAGCAGTGCGCCGTGTCGACGATCGTGCCCCCGGCGTCACGAAACGCATGGAGCAGCCCATCGGCTTCGGCTCCCGCGACCCGAGAACCCCAGGGCATGAGCCCCAGGCAAAACTCCGACACCTCGAAACCAGGGACCAGGACAATCGATTCCATCGCCTCACTCCAGACTCGCCCTGTACTCTGCCCGGCACGGCAGGCCCGCAACATCACGTTCCCGCACACCCCAACATGCGCCCTACCGTGCGGCTTGCAAACCGGGTGGTAGGAGAGCAGGGCTGTTTCAAGATCCCAACGCCGCCGCCAGGCTTGTCCCGGTGGAGCGCCGATCGGAGGGTGGGGAGGGGGCGCGGCCGCGCTCCCTCACCCCGAATCGGCGCTCCACTGCCGCAA
>JAFGRS010000179.1 GCA_016935045.1 Lentisphaeria bacterium
CTGGAGGGCGACGCTCCGCGGAGCCGAGAGTGCCCGCGAGGCCGCGGGCGCTCCATTCCCCTGGAGGGCGACGCTCCGCGGAGCCGATTCCCGAGTCCTTCCTGTTTTCACTGAGGCGTTGCGCCTCCGCGGGGGCCGGGATTGCTCCCCCCGAGCCACCCCGCTATGGTACCCTGCGATTCCCGCGAGTGCGGCCGGAGAGCCCGACGGCCCCTCGGCAGCGGACGGACCCTCGAAGGAGCCGGAGAAACCGGATGGCACACCGCTACCTGCTGGATACCAACGTCCTGCTCTTCGACCCCCTGGCCATCCTCCATTACGACGGGGCGGACGTCATCCTGCCCCTGGAAGTTATCGAGGAAATCGACACCTTCAAACACGATCCCAACGAACTGGGGCGCAGTTCCCGGGCGGTGGCGCACCTGATCGACGACCTGCGTCGCCGCGGGTCCGTGGGCAACGGCGTCTTGCTCGACAACGGGGGCCGCCTGCGGGTGCTGTGCGAGATCCCCGCGCCCGATGACAGGCAGGGCTTCCCGGAGACGCGCCCCGACAACCGTGTCGGCAACAGCATCCTGGCGGCGGCCCTGTACCTGCGCCGTACGACTCCGGCGGAACCCGTGACCATCGTCACCAAGAACGTCAATCTGCGCGTCAAGGCGGACGCCCTCGGCATCGAGGCCACGGACTACGATCCGGAACGGATCAAGGACGTGGACACGATCCGGGGTTGGCACAGCGTGGATGTGGACGCCCCCCTGGTGGAGGCCCTCCGGGCCGGCAGGAGCATCGTCCTCCCGGAACTGGATACGGCGCCGAACGAATACGTATTCGTCCGCCGGCAGGGCAATCCGAAGGTGGCGCAGGTGGGCCGCGTGCACCGCGACGGACGCACGATCTGGCCCCTCGGCGACACGACACGGCCGGTGTGCGGCATCCGCAGCCTCAATGTGCAGCAGACATTCTGCCTCGACGCGCTGCTTGACGCCGCCATTCCCATGGTTACGCTGGCGGGCAAGGCCGGTACGGGCAAGACTCTCCTGGCCATGGCCGCGGGGCTGCATCAGGTCTTCAGCGACAACCGCTATCAGCGTCTGACCGTCTTCCGGCCCACCATCGCGGTCAGCCGCGACCTGGGATACCTGCCGGGCGACCTGGGCGAGAAGATGAAACCCTGGATGCAGCCGGTGTACGATGCCCTCGAACTGATCCGGAGCCAGGACCGCAAGTGCCCCACGCGCAGCCTGCCCGGCGACGTCCTGGAGTGCGAGGAAATCAGCGTCGAGCCCCTGACCTACATCCGCGGGCGCAGTATCCCGAACCAGTTCATCGTCATCGACGAGGCCCAGAACCTGACTCCCCTCGAAGTGAAAACCGTGATCACACGGGTGGGGGCCGGCAGCAAAGTCGTCCTCACGGGAGACCCCCACCAGATCGACAACCCCTACGTGGATGCACGCTCCAACGGCCTGACGCGGCTCGTGGACCGCTTCCGCGACAGCCCCCTCAGCGCCCACGTCACGCTGGTGCAGGGGGAACGCAGCGAACTGGCAGAGACCGCGGCGAATATCCTCTGAATCGCCGCCGGCGCGCGCGACGGGAAGGCGCCCCCCGCGAAGGGAGAATGCCCATGGTCCTCCGGGATCTGCTCGATGTGCTCGAAACCGGTCACCGACGCTACCAGGTGCTGAGGCTGCGGCGGGCCGCCGTGGTGATCGCTCTCGACGTCGAGGGGAGGCTCTTCGCGGCCCTCGACGACGAGGTCCTTCACCGGGTCAACCCGGAGGCGTTGCTGGCCTCGGCCCCGGGCGAAGTCTACGGGAACCCGGGCGGCGACGGGCTGTGGCCGGCGCCGGAGGGTTCCTGCCTGGGGTACCAGTACGCCACTGGGGCGTGGAGCGTACCCCCCGGACTGACCGGCGCCCGGTTCGCCCTGCTGCGCACGACCCCCGCCACGGCCCTGCTGCGGGCGCGGGTGGACCTGGTCAACGCGGCCGGCGTCGGCCTGCCGACCGCCTTCGAACGCCGCGTGCGGCTCCGCCAACGCCGGAGCGGGATGGCCGTGCTGGTGGACGAGACCATCCGCTACCTCGGCACCCGGACCCTGACCCGGCGGGAAGCGCTCCTGGCGCCGTGGACTCTCTGCCAGTTCGACAGCGGACCGGGGTGCGAGGCCGTCTTCCCCGCCGGGGCCCCCGGCTGCGTCTGGGACCTGTACGAGCCGAGCGAGGACTGCCGGGCCCTTGCGGGGACACTCTGGCGGGCGCGCACGGAAGGGGGGCCGCGCTACCAGCTCGGGCTTTCGGAGGATGTGGAATGGGTCGAGTTCCGCGATCCGGCCCGGGGGCTGGTGGTCCACCGCACCGCCGCGCGGCCCCCGGCTCCCCTCGGCTACATCGACATTGCCGACCGACCGCCCGCGGAAGCGCCCGGCGGCATGCCGGTCCGCTTCAGCGTCTACAACGACCCGACCGGTTTCATGGAAATCGAGGCGGCCGGAGGGGCGCCGGCGACGCTGCACCCCGGCGCCTGCCTCACCCTGTCTGTCACCACCCAGTACCACCGCAAAGGAGACTCCTGATGGACTCGACCCCCTTCCCATGGCCGTCCGGCAAGCGCGCCGCGGTGAGCCTCAGTTTCGACGATGCCAGGCCCAGCCAACTGGAGCAAGGCATCCCGATCCTCGATCGCTACGGGGTCCACGCCACCTTTTACGTCACCATGGCCCGGGCCCGGGAACGCCTCGCCGACTGGGGCGCGGCGGCGATCCGCCGGGGCCACGAGATCGGCAACCACAGCCTGACGCACCGCTGCAGCGGCAACTTCGGCTGGGGCGACCGGCCGGTGCTCGAGGAGACGACCCTCGAGGCGATGGAGGCCGATCTCGCGGCAGCCGACGCGCAGATCCGCTCCGAACTCGGCGTCCAGCCGCTGACCTTCGCCTATCCCTGCGGCATGGATTTCGTCGGCCGGGGCGTGGACCGACGCAGCTACGTTCCCCTGGTGGCGCGGCGATACCTTGCGGGGCGGGGGTTCCGGGACGAATACATGAACCGCCCCGACTTCTGTGATCTGGCCAGGGTGGGCGGGACCGAGATGGATGGGCTGACGGCCGAGCAGATGATCCAGACGGCCCGGAACGCGGTCCGAGGCGGTCTCTGGCTCGTGTTCGTGGCCCACGACGTGGGGCAGCAGCCCCGGCAATGCATCACCCCCGAGGCGCTGGAACGCTTCTGCGCCTGGGGCACGGACCCGCAGAACGGTATCTGGATCGACACCGTGGCCGCGGTGGCCGCCTGCGTGCAGGAGCGCCGCGCAGAGCCGCGCCCCGGGCGCCAGGGCAATGCGCGCTAAGGCGCTGTCGCGCAAGCACTGAGACATGGACGAACTCTTCATCGGCCTGGA
>JAFGRS010000960.1 GCA_016935045.1 Lentisphaeria bacterium
CAAGGCCCCGTGACCTGCGTCGCTTCGCTGCTATGCGGCGGGCACCCGGGGCGCCTCGCCGCTTCGGGACTACGGCGCCTCGTGGGATGCCTGGAGACGAGGCTCGTAGCACCGGCTTCAGCCGGAAGCTCCGGGGGCAAGAGGAAGACCGCCTAAAGGCGGGACTACGAACCCGGGACTGGCCTGGCACGGCTCCATGACGGCGCATCGCAAGACTTACCGATGGTCCTTCTCCACACCTCCTCTGAGTTTGCCTCGACTGTATAGTAGCGGCGCCTGGGAAGCGCCGCTAGGACACCAGGTAACGGTACCAGTCTTCGGCGCCGACGAAGGCAGCGCAATGGAGTTCCGCATCCGCCCGCAGGCCCCGGTCGTCGGTGACCAGCCAGAGGGAATCTCCTTCGCTACGGGAGGCCGCCAGGCGCCGCAGGAGGTATTCGTCCGCGTTCTGGGACTCCTCCAGGCCGTTCGAGAAGACCACCGTCACGCCGTCCCTCGCCTCCCTGGAACTGAGGGGGCCCTGGCCATCGAAGACGACCTCGAGGGACTGGAAAGCCCCGGTCCGCCTGGCGCACAGGTGGCACAGGCGTTCCCGCGCCGCGGCCAGACCGCCGGCCGCTTCGAGGTCCCGGAGTGCGGCGGTTCCCTTGGTCACGTTGTAGCCGTCCACAAAGACCCGGATCCGGCCGAACTCCCCGGTCTGCAGGACCTCGCGCACCCCCCATACCTCCCGGGTCTGCGGCGGCGCCGGCGCCGGGGTGTCCCGCGCCGCGGTCGGCGGCGTCAGTTCGGCGATCAGCCGTCGGCGCAAGGCCACGGCCTGCCGTACCCGTTGCAGGCCCGTGTCCCCCAGGACCTCGGCGATCAGCTCCTGCCCGAGGAAGGCCTCCAGCCGATCCAGCTGCTGCCTTCCCGCGGCGTCCAGGGCCGCCATTTTGGCCAGGGCCACGAGTTGGGCGGCGAGTTCCGGCAGGTCCACCGCGTCCACCTCGCCCGGCACAAAGCCCTGCAGGCGATCGATTTCCCGGCAGACGGACGCATGCAGAGCGCGCACCTCCGGGAGAACGCGTATGGACTCGTCCATGCAGACGGCCAGCCGCCGGGCGGCTTCGGCCAGACGGCGGATCTGGCGCCGTATCTCCTCCCGTGTGCCGAAGGCTTCGTCGACGCGGCCCTGCTGTTCGATCAGTGCCTCGACGCGCTGCAGCAGGCTCTCGACATCCCCCGACGCGGTGGCCGGGGGCTGGAACGAGGCGTCCGGCAGCGCCAAGGCCCGGCGTTTGAAGTCGGTCACCCGTTCGGCCACCTGTCTGTCCATGGTGCCGCGCAGGTCCTCGATGGCCTGCCGCGCCAGCCGCAGATCCCGGCGCAGGTCCCGTTCGCGGTCGGAACCATCCGTGGACGCCTGTTTCAGCGCCGCTTCGAGTTCCCGCGTCCGTTCGCGCTGGCGTTCGAGGGCCTGCCGCAGGGACACGATCTGTCGTTCGAGAGTGTCCACCTTGCCCTCGCCGCCGGGCACTCCGGGCAGGTCCGGGGCGGCCCGGGCTTCGCCTTCGCCGCGCAGACGGGCCAATGCCGGCGGCAAGCGGGCCGGTACCGGGGGTGTCAGCGCCGCGAGGATGCCGCGTCGGCGCAGAAGGCCCCTGCCCCGCCTGGCCAGCTCCGGGCGGGAGTCCATGGCCATGGCCACGACATAGGCGGGGTCCCCGGTCCCCCGCAGGAGATCCCGCCACTGCCGTTTCAGCCATTCGCCGTCCAGAGCGCACAGGGCTTCGCAGGCTTCCCGCCACGGCCCTGCCGTCTCGGCGAGGAACGTCTGGGGCAGGGTCGCGCCGTGGGCAAGAGCCAGAGCAATACGCTTGCGCAGGGGAGGCCGGGACAGACTCTGCGGCGCGATCTTGAATCCCCCCCGGAAGACTTGATCCAGAAGCAGCGGATGGGCGTTCAGAAAGCCGAAAAGCTCGGCTTCGCCGCATGCCTCCACCAACCACTGCGCGATGCCTTCACTGAACTCGATGCTTGCCTCGGACACCATTCCTCACCACCAGTGCGGGTCTCACCCCAACCCTACGCAGCCATACCATGCCGACAGCAACATAGCCAGCCGGAGTCCGGTCGCCAAATCCCCCCGCCATGTTCGCGCAAAGGGTCAGTGAAACTCGCGAGCGGCCCGGGATGGGGCTCAGCCGGTTCTCGAGTCCTTCCTGTTTTCACTGAGGCCTTGCATGTTCGCTCGGCTGAGACTCCCTCGAGGCCGTCCAGAAGGGTCTCTCCGCCGCCACTGCCCGTGCGGCAGTGGAGCGCCGATCCGGGTGAACGGGGAGAAGGGCCGCGGTGGCGCCACAGTTCGCCCCCTCCCTCTCCGCCGCCACTGTCCTTGCGGCAGTGGAGCGCCGATCCGGGGAGAAGGAGCGCGGTCGCGCCCCTTCCCTGCCCTCCTGCCGGCGCCCCGCCGCAGCCCGGCGGCGGCGTTGGGATCTTGCAGCAGCCCAGGGGTACCGTACGCGGCCCTGGAGTCCCGGCCCCTGTCGGGCTATGTTGCCGGGTGTATCCCTGCCGCCGGAAGCGTATTCGCGGCGGCGCCTCTGCCAAAGGAGCAGCGATGACGGGCAAGGAGCGTGTGGAGCGAGCCATCCGGCGCCAGCCGGTGGACCGGGTGCCCTGGGTGCCCTTCGTGGGCTGCCATGGGGGCGCCCTCATCGGCGCGGCCGCGGACGAGTACCTGAAGAGCGCCGCGAAGATCGTCGAGGGCGTGGCGGCCGCCGCCGCGCGCTACCGGCCGGACGGCCTGCCGGTGATGTTCGACCTGCAGGTCGAGGCCGAGGCCCTCGGCTGCAGCCTGACCTGGGCCAGGGAGAACCCGCCGGCTGTCACCGCGCATCCCCTGACCCAGGGAACCAAGCTCGCGGACCTGCACGTGCCGGGACCCGACGAGGGCCGCATCGGCACCGTGCTGGCCGCGGCCCGCGAACTCACCGCGCGCCTGCCCGACATCGCGCTCTACGGACTGGTCACCGGACCCTTCACCCTGGCCCTGCACCTCCTGGGGACCGATATCTTCATGGGCATGTTCGACAGCCCGGACGAGGTGCGCAACCTGCTGCGCTTCTGCAGCGATGTCTGCCTGGCCATGGCTCGCTACCACCTCGAGGCGGGCTGCCCCATCGTCGCCGTCGTCGATCCCATGACCAGCCAGATCGGGCCCGACCAGTTCGCGGAATTCGTCACCCCCTTCGTCAGCCCCGTCTTCGACGCCATCCGCGACCAAAAGGGACTCAGTTCCTTCTTCGTCTGTGGCCATGCACAGCAGAACATCGTGGCCATGTGCGACTGCGGACCCGACAACATCTCGGTCGACGAGAATATCCCGCTGCAGTACGTGCGCCAGGTCTGCGAGGCCAAGAAGGTCAGCTTCGGGGGCAATCTGCAGCTGACCTCCGTACTCCTTCTCGGCGAACCCCTCGACGCCCAGAGAAACGCGGTCGCCTGCCTCGAAACCGGCGGCGAAGTCGGCTTCATCCTCGCGCCGGGCTGCGACCTGCCCTATGCCACCCCGCCGGAAAACCTCGCCGCCGTCACCGAGGTCGTCCTGGATCCCTACCGGCGGGACGTCGTCCGGACCATGGCCGCCGAAACCGTCAGCGGCGAACGGCTGGACATGAGCGACTACGGCCAGCAGGACAAGGTCATCGTGGACATCATTACCCTGGATTCCGAGGCCTGTGCCCCCTGCCAGTACATGGTGGACGCCGTCCGCAAAGTCGCGCCCGAGTTCGAGGACATCGTCGAGTGGCGGGAGCACAAGATCAAGTACCGGGAATCCCTCGTCTTCATGACCTCCCTCATGGTGCGCAACGTGCCCACCATCTGCATCGACGGCCAGATCACCTTCGTCAGCCGCATCCCGCCCCGGGACGAACTGGTGGCCGCCATCCAGCAGCGCATCAACGAGAAGTTCCGCATGGGGATCCTGCAACGCCAGGGCTCGCTGCACGTCGTCGGCGAGGACAGCGACGACATGGAGCAGGTCCTCGACGCCATCCGCCGCGCCCTCAAGGAACTCGGGGGCGACGTCCCCGTCGTACGCATCCGGGAGCCCGAGAAGTTCCGCGACTACGGACTGCTGCCGGGGCAGACTCCGGCCGTGTTCACGGTGAAGTACCAGATCCGCGCCCGGGCCCGGGTCCCCGAGGTCGCCGCGGTGCGGGAGTGGATCAAGGACATCCTCTGACCTGCTCGATTCAGGAACCGGGTTCGGGCTGCACCCTGTCGGTACCGGAAGGAACGGCCATGGCCCCCATCCACGTCCTGCTCGTCACCGGCTACCTGGGGGCCGGGAAAACCACGCTCCTGAACCACCTCCTCGCGCTGCCGGAAGTCCTCTCCCGGAGACCGGTGCTGCTGGTCAACGAGTTCGGGTCCCTGGGCATCGACAGGCAGCTCCTGCGGCCCGGTGACCACGCCGTCTTCGAGATCAACAAGGGCAGCCTCTTCTGCATCTGCACCAAGACGAGTTTCCTGGAGGCGCTGGCAACCATCGCCGGCAGGGCGGACGTCGGGCTGCTGATCATCGAGGCGACGGGAGTCAGCGAGACCCGCGACATCGAGGCGTTCCTCGACGAACCGACCCTCGCGGGCAGGTTCCGTCTCCAGGCCAATGTGTGCGTGGTCGACGCGACCGGATTCGTCAAGGTCGCCGCCTTCCTCAAGGCCGCCGTCAGCCAGGTCCGGGCGGCCGACGGACTCGTCGTCAACAAGGCCGACCTGGCCGCCGAAGCCGACGTCCACCAGGTGCGGCAACTCCTGCAACACCTGAACCCGGAAGCCCCCCAGCTCGTCACCCGGCAGGGACAGGTCCCGGCCGACTTCCTGGACCGCCTCGACCACCGGCGCAGCCGCGAAGAAGCCCTCTCCGCCGCACCCGCCCCCCTGGCGGCAGTCTCGATCCGCAACGACCGCACGGCCAACCGTGAGGCGCTGGCCGACGCCATCCGTACCCTCGGCGACCGCCTCCTGCGCCTCAAGGGACACGTCCGCTTCCCCGAGGGCCTGCGCTTCATCGAGGTGGCCGCGGAACGCTACACGGAGCGCAAGGCCCTGCCCGAGGCACGCGGCACGGCCTTTGTCGCCATCACCTGGGCCGTTCCCAGACACGAAGTCCAGGCCGCCTTCGCCCGGGCCTTCCCAAGTCCCTGACGCCGCCGGACCGACGCAGGTACGGCGGAGGATCCGCCTTCGCCGAGGCTTCGGCGGGACAGGCCGCCGGCGCCAGACGGAACGCCCGGAGGAGATCGGCTGGAGCCCGGCGTTCTCGGCGGTGTGCCGTACCTGCGGTCGAGGCCCGACCCGGGCTGTCCCCATGGGGTCCGCGCGGGCCCTTATCGCCCACCCGCAGGGACCAGCAGGGCTTCCGGCGACGGAGCCAGGAGCGGGGGGATGCCCCGCAGGTCGACGCTGTGGTCCTCCCAGGCCATGGTGCCGGGCCGGCTCAGCCGGAGGGACCATGTCTCGCCCCGGGACGGCTCGGGAAGGATGACCTCGAACTGCTGCGTCTGCACCGCATCGTCCGCGTCGTGTACGGTCTCACCCCGTGGGTTCAGCAGCGTGGCCCGAATCGCCTCGCCCACACCTTCTCCCGAGATGCGCACCCCGAAGGCCTCGGTGCCCGCGGGCACGTGAAAATAGTACGTCCCCGCGGCCCGGATGAGGCGTATGGGGCCCTTCTCGCCCGCCAGGTTCAACGGATGGGTGCTGGCAACGAAGGCAAGGCGATTGCGGTCGGGATCGGCCTGTACACGGTAGACACCCGTCTCGGGCGCCGTGAAGGCGATCTCCGCCTCCCCCTGGAAGGGCACCTCCCCGCGGGCCGCTTCCTTCCCCGCCGCAGCCGTGATCACCACGGGCGCGGGACGGCCGTCGTAGTGGCCGACCTGGGCATGTGCGGCCCGCAGGCGCACCCTCTCTCCGGCCCGGGCAAAGAGGAGGAAACGCCCCTCGCGGCGCACCTGCGCGAAGGCGAAAGCGCACTGCTCGGGGGTTGCCTCCCCGAGGGGCCGCAGGCCCATGCCGCCGATCTCGAGGCGCGGGTACAGGGTCATGGCGGTGATGGGGACCCAACGGGCCAGGACTTCCTTGCTGAGGGCCACCGTCGAGCGCTCCCCGCCCCGGACCAGGACCAGGGTCCCCTCGATGCCGCTCAGAGGGATGCCCCCGCCACGGTCGACGTACATCATCGGGTAGCGCTCGACCGCATCCCGCACCACGCAGTCCACGAAATGGACTCCCCCCGCGGGCGCGTCCGCATCCTGGCGGCTCGACAGCACGATCGGGGCCGGCTGGGGTGCCTCCGGGGCCTGGTCCAGGAACTCGCAACGAACCGCCCGGATCCCGCACCGTTCGGCCGGCTTCGCCACCGAAAAACACGGCCCCGTGCCCGAAGCAAACACACAGTCCACCAACTCGACCTGACCGTCCACCGCCCCCTCGAGGGTGTCCCCCGTCGTGAAGGCAAACGCCGCGCCCCGGTTCCCCGAGGCGCGGCAGTTCTCGAGACGTACCGAGAGAGGTTCGGACTCGAACCTCAGGGGCCGCACGTAGAACGTGTAGCCGGCGCCCCCGTTGCCCTCGCTCACGCAGTGGCGCAGGACGCAGTTCACCAGGCGTTCTTCGGGGTGGTTGGGCTCGAAGTCGATGCCGGCACGGGGCGCGGTGCCGTCGGTATCCTTCAGGACGGTGTTCTCGATGAGCAGGTTCTCGGCGGTGATGACGCTGATGCCCTGCCGGTAGTTGCGGTCGCAGACCACATCCCGGATGTGGATGTCCCGGTTGGTGACGCCCTTGGTTGCGGTGCCCAGGTAGACGCCGTCGCCGCCGCTCTCCGCCAGGGTCAGGCCGAACACCTTGATGCCGCGGGAGCTGCGGATGCTCAGGCAGTGCCGCCACTCCGCCTTCCGGTAACGCTCCGGATCGGCATAGTCCGAGCGCCGCATCCGCAAGGTGGCGCCAGGGCCCGTCAGGGTGATGTTCTCCACGTTCGTGGCCGCGAACAGGCTCTCGTTGGTACCCAGAAAGGCTCCCTCCTTGGCCAGCACCTCGACCCCCGACTCGAAGACGATCTCCTGGTTGCTGACCAGGCGGATGGGAGTCACGACCCACGGCCCCGGCATGCGGTCCACCGTCAGCTTCGGCACCCCCGAATCGATGGCCGCCTGCAGCGCCGCCGTCGCATCCTCCGGGTCAAACCCCCACCAGGAAGCCCTCGCCTCACGTACCCCGCCCGAAGCAACCCTGGCAATGGCATCGGCGTCCGGGGCCAGACGTCCAGCGGCTCCCTCCTGCCCATAGGCGCCCCACCCCGGGGACCATGCCGCCGCCGCGGCAAACACCAGGCCCGAAACGACGCTCCCGAAGTTCTGCATGGACGTGGCTCCTTCCGGGCCGGGGATGCCCGGCCAACGCCTCGGAAATGCCATAGATACGTCTCGAAAATACTACACATCTCATTGCACTGCAACGACCATGGTCCATTGTCCATGGTCCCCCGTTGCGCCTAGCGCCACGTTCCCCATTGCACTGTAACGGACCATCGGGAAGTACTTGCCGGGAATGTGCCCGACCAGCCTGCCGATGATGGCGTTCACGGTTCGGTTGCGGCAAAGCCGCTATGTTGAAAATAGAGGACTGACCCGCTGAAGGGCCCTACCGATCCGCGTCGCCGACGGGGCCATGGAACAGGTTCCCCCGGGCGTCGGGGGTGGCGCCGGGCAGGGATTGGGCGACCCTCTGGAAGGTTGC
>JAFGRS010000180.1 GCA_016935045.1 Lentisphaeria bacterium
CCATGGTCCATGGTCCTTCCAGCGCAATGAGATGTGTAGCATTTTCGAGACGTTGGGACGGCCCGTGCCCAATGCCGGCCATGGTAGAAAGCGGTTCGCGGCCAGGGGCCGTAGGGTTTCCTGCCCACGGCCGGGCGGCATTCCGCGTCTATTCCAGGACGAATTCGCCCCACAGGCTGGGGTAGAGCCAGGCCTCGTGGGGCAGGTCGCTGACGAGGTTGGTCTGAGGGTTGGACCAGCACAGCCGCGCGCTGTTGGTGCGCCCCTGGGCGTCGGACCAGATCACGCCGGCGTCCCCGGCCAGGCGGGTGCCGGGCCCGGGGTCGATCCCGAGGGCCGCAAAGGGGATGCAGACCGCTATCCGGTAGCCCCCCGGACGCGTGGCGGCCGCCAGGCGCGCCTCGGCGAGGACGGCGACCCGGTCGAAGCGGCGGTCCATGACGGGGGAGTGGTAGGTGACGCCTGCCTCCCGGGGCGCCGCGGGGTCCACCGGCCGCATGAGTACGGCCACGGGCCTGTCCCCGAGCCGGGCGATGACGATCCGCAGGTCTCCGGGCCCGGGATCCCGGCGGCGAGAGTCTCCCTCGTGGGCGGGTCCCAGGCAGAGGTCCACGGCGTCGCCGGTCTTGAAGAGCCGGGTGATGTCCCGGCCCTCGTTGAGCCAGGGGGTGGCATCGTCCACATCGTAGAGGAGGTAGAGGCCGGCATCGTCGCGCAGGATCTGCACCGAGGCTTTCTCGGGCCGTCCTTCGCGGGCGATGGTGAGCGTTGCGGCCTGCGGCCAGTTCTTCCCGGCCGCGTCCAGGCCCGGGGCGGTCCGGACCCGCGCCACGGCGCAGGATTTCGGGGTGGCCGCGGCCGCGGCCCGGGTTGCGTTGTCGGCTTCGGCCCGGACCAGCAGGGCCGGGCTGACGGTCACGGGCGCGGCCCGGAAACGGCGGATCGTATCGAGTCCCCCGAGGCGCAGGATCATGCCGGCCTGGCGGGCGAAACCGACGGTCTCGCGGAGGACGCCGTCGGCCTGCCTGCCGAACCAGCCGTTGAAGGGTTCCGACCCGTGGCTGAATCCGGCCATCGGCATCCCCACGAGTTCCGCCTCCGTCGCAGGCAGGGAGTCGCCCGGCAGACGTCCGTCCTGGAACAGCGCCCCCACGTACAACCCGTCGGTGGTCAGGAAGTAGTCCTGCCCCAGGTTGCCGCGCAGGGCGAACACACGCCCCGCCTCCCGGTTCACCTCGGCCACGCCCAGGATCTTCAACGGCCCGATGATCAGGCCCGGCTTCGGCATGGTCGCGTTGTGCGAACCGTGGACTCCCGGGTAGGGATTGGGATAGGACCAGCGCACCGTTCCCGTGTCCGTGTCGATGCCCAACATCCCACTCGTGCGCCGCGGATAGTCTTTATGGCTCAAGCATAAAAGCAGCTTTTCCTCTGCTATTTCGACCGTGTCGCCGCGGTCTTCGGGGCCGAAGCGCTGCATGCCTTCGGGGCCGTAGACGGGGGCTCCCTCCGCGGTGAAGCGCAGGGGGCGGCAGCGTGTGAGTCCGGCCGTGTAGAAGCTGAGATCGGGGCTCATCCGGGACCCCCAGCCCGCATCGAGGGGCAGGGCGCGGGTCCGACCCCCGCCTTGGGCCGGCACGAGGGTACACTCCGAACGCCGCAGTCTGCCATCCCCATCGGTATCGCTCCAGAAGAAGCCGTCGTAGGGACTCAGCCCGGCGAACTCCCCGGTGGGGGGTTCGATGATCTTCTCCGGATACCGTTGGACCTGCCCGGAGATGCTGCCCAGGAGGCCCACCGCGGCGACGGGGCGCCAGCCGCCCGGGCCTTCCATGTACACGACGTGAGCCGTGTTGACCCCCTGACTCGCCTGGTAGAGGTACTGCCGGAGAGCGCCCGAGGCGGCGCTTTCGAAGCGTTGCGGCAGCGTGTTGCTCCCGGTTGCCACGGGGAAGCCCTCGCCGGCCTGCTCGTCAGGCACCCAGAGGATGCGCCGGACATGCCAGGTGCGTTCGGCCCGGTTGAGAGCGATCTCGATGGGGCCGACGAAGGCGGTGTCGGGGTCGTGCTCGTGCAGGAAACAACCCACGCCGGCGTAGCCCGTATTGCCGATGTAGTCGCGCACGAGTGCGCCGCTGCGGTCCCAGACCGACACCCGGCGGGGGTAGTCCCAGCTTTCGCTGACCCAGACCCGTCCCCGGGCATCGACGGCGACGGCACTCACCCGCATCATCGCTCCGGGGTCAAAGGTCCCGCGGAGCGGGCGCCCGCCGGCGCGGCCGCAGGTGTAGACCAGGCGTCCGTCAGGCGCAAAGGCTTTGACCCGGCTATCCGGACCGCCATCGGCCACCACGATGTTGCCTTCCCCGTCGACGGCCAGGGCCACGGGCCTGCCCACGCCCGGCGTCGGCAGGGGTTCGACGGCACCCGTATCCAGGGCCAGAGCCACCACGCTCCCGTCGCGGATGGCCCAACAGCGCCCCCGCGGCCCCGCCGCCAGGGCCGTCACGCCAGCCACATCGAGGACACGCCGCACGGCCGCGGACCCCGCCTCCAGTACCGCGACCCTGCCTGACCCCAGTGCCAGCACCAGTTCGGGGCCGCAGGCGGCCAGGGCGGTGACGGCCGGAGCGGGGGTCCCTTCGCCCTCCTCGACCGGGCGCGCATCGGTCTCCGGCGGCAGCAACCCGATGTCCGCCAGGCTGAGTTCGAAGGGTCGCGGTTTGCCGTCGAGCACGAAGGGACGATAGCTGCCGTCGCCGGCGGCGAAGCGGCAGAGGCGTCCCCGCGTGTGCCAGCTGCTGACCACGGCATAGACATGCTCCGCGTCGCCGGCCAGGGCGTGGGCGCCACGCTTCTCCCCCCAGCGTTTGCGGCCCTCGGGGTCGATCCCGAGGATGCCGCTGCCGCCTTCCGCGAAACCCCAGGAGATCGCCATCCAGTCCCCTGCCCGGGCCACGCACTGGGGCGCATGATGGTCCGCGCCCCAGGCGCCGCTGCCGTCCTGGGTGTCCCAGGGCGGGGCGCCCGGGTTGTAGAAGCACATCTCGTACTGCGCCGTCAAGCCGGCGTGGGTCAGGCCGCGCACCGTGTATTGCCCCGGTTCGACCAGGCGGCCCCGGTCGTCGAGGCCGTCCCAGGGCACCTCGACCGTGCGTGTGGCGGGGGTCTCCGCGACGCTGTAGTTCTCGGGTTCGGCATCTCCGGCCAGGTTCCGCAGCCGGCGTCCGTCCGGGGTTTCGATCACGACCGTGAAGCGGGCGGCGCCGGCGGGCAGTTCCACGCGGACGGGGATCGTGCCCCGCAGTCGCGCGGCCTCGTCCACGTAGCGCCGGGGTTCGAGGTTTCCCTCGGCCCGCAGCGTTGCGTCGCCCCACGCCTTCCAGTTGCTCCAGAAGAACTCGCGGCTGGTGACCCCGGGCTGCATGTTGTCCGCGTAGCGGTGGGCCGGCCAAGTCCTGCCCGTCACGTCTCCCCAGAGGAACTCGTGTCCCAGGCGGAAGGTGAGCCCCGGGGCGATGTCGGGCAGCTCGCGGAAAAGCAGGGACCAGGGCAGCCGCAGCTCCTGGGTGTAGCCGTTGCCCTCGGGGTGGAGCGCGAAGGCCATGCGGGCGCCACGGCCGAGATCGGGGTCCCCGGGCGTTCCGGCCAGCAGCACGACATCGTGTTCGCCGCGGGAGTCGTTCGGGTCCCGCCAGGTATCGAGGTGGAGCACGGCTTGGGCCCGGGGAGTGAACTGCCAGGCGGTGATCCAGAGACACTGGTCCGTGCGCACGCGCATCTGCCAGCAATCGGACTTCCAGCCGTCGTTGGGGTTGAAGGCGGGATCGATCCGGTTGACCAGCGGCGTCGGGTCGCGCCAGCGGGCGGCCAGGTAGAGATTGCCCTTGTCCCACATCCCCGCCACTTCGACCGAATAACGGCCGCGAACGGAGGTGTCCGCGAAGACCCAGATGCGGCCCGACCAGTCCCACTCCTCCAGGCGCCCGTCGATCTCCACGGCCGCCGGGGCCGGGACCAGCACCATCCCCTCGTTCTGACTCTGGGAGCCGATCATGGTCGCACCCCAAAGGGACAGACCTGACGGAGCCAGGCCGAGAAGGAGAACGACCGGGAGGTGATACCGTCCTGCCATGGTCCGAGTTCCTTCCGTCACATGCCAGACTGCACCGCCACCGCGGAGCAGCGAACGGCCCGGTAGCGCCGTTCCCCATCCTCCCATCATCGCTCCACCGGGACAAGCCCGGCGGTGGCGAAGAGCGCCGCGCAACGCCCTCCACCGGGACAAGCCCGGCGGTGGCGAAGAGCGCCGCG
>JAFGRS010000181.1 GCA_016935045.1 Lentisphaeria bacterium
CCATGGTCCATGGTCCATTGTCCATGGTCCTTGCAGCGCAATGAGATGTGTAGCAATTCCGAGACGTGCCCTTAGGCCAGGGCCTTGCCGGCCGCGTCGGCTCGGGCCAGGATGTCGGCCTGCTTCTCGATGTCCTCGGGGGCTCGCGTGCCGGTAACGGTGAGCACCTCGGTGACGGTGAAGCCCAGGAAGCCGAGGACGCTCCGGACCTGTTCGAAGTAGGGCCGGAAAAAGGCCGCGTCGGGATGACCCTGGGTGAAGGCCAGGACCAGCTTCGGTTTCCGGCTCAGGCGGGTCTTGAAATCGGGACCGAGCACGGGATAGAGGCGGTCCATGAACAGCTTGGTGAGTCCCGTCACCTGCCACATATAGATCGGGGAACCGATGACGACCGCGTCGGCCGCGAAGATCTCCTGCACGATCCCGCTCATCTCGTCTTCGAGGGCACAGGCCGGACGGCAGCGGCAACTCATGCAGGCCGTACAACTGCCGAAGTCCAGGGTCGAGAGCTGGATCAGGCGGGTCTGCGCCCCGGCAGCTTCGGCCCCCGCGAGCACGCGTTGGACCAGCCGATCCGTGTTGCCGCCGACGCGGGGGCTGCCGTTGAAACCCAGTACCGTTGCCATGGCATGACTCCTCTCGAGTGAATGGCGGGGACCTTGCCTGAATGCACCTTGCCTTGTCCTACAGGAACGTGGGAGGCGCTCTCCCAGCGGCGATTCCCGCCGGCGTCACCGCATTTGCCAACGCGGATCCTATGCCTCGATCACGACGGCCTCGTGGATGTAGAGCTGCTCCAGGGCGAAGGCAAGGTACCCGTCCGCATACGTCCAGTCGAGGGTCCTGCCCGAGGCCGCCAGGCGGACGCGCCGGGGGGCGCGTTCGAGACGCAGGCGACAGGCCACGTCCCGGATGGGGACCACATCCTCGATGATCTCCATCTTCTGACCGCCGCGCCAGCCCTGCCCGGCCGCCCCGCGAAGCTGGGTCTGGGCATAGAGCAGATGCAGGATGGTACGGCCCCGATCCGGCTGCGCCATCAGGCTCACGCGACCGTTGCTGGGCATGGCCACCTGAAGCCGGCGCTCGGGCAGAAGGCGGTTCAGGGCGCCGCGGAAGAGGTACTTGAGGAGCGGCTGCCCCGTGCTGTAGTAGGACTGGAAGATGGGATGGCTGAAGTAGATGACGCGTCCGGATTGGAGGACGGCATCGTAGCCGTCGTGGGGTTCGGGCCGGTAGGGGGTGTGTTGGTGAGAGCAGAAGTGCTCCCAGGTCCGGTTGAAGTAGGGCACGCGCACCTCGGCAAGCACCTCGGCGCCGTTTCCCTTCACCTTGCGCGCCCGGTCGTAGACCACGAAGGGCGACGGCACCAGGTCCGCGTCCAGCCCTTCCCGCGCCACGATGTAGTCCGGAGAGAACTCGCTTTCCCCCGCCACCGTGGCCGGGAAGTCGACGGCAAACGCGGAAGCGTCCGGCCGCAGGCAGGAGAGAGCGCTGGCGACGACGGCGCCACCACCGGCAAGGTACGCCCGCACCTTCGCAAGCAGCTCGCCCTGGAGCACAATGTCGTCGGGAAGCACCAACACCTCGTAGGCGCCGAAATCCGCCTGCGGGTCCACGACGTCGAACATCACCTGCATCTCGAGCAGCATGCGCGCCGCCCCCATGTCCCGGTGCTCACAGTCGCCCCGCCGGTGATGCACCGACTCGCTCGAGAGAATGGCCACCTCACTGACCGGCACGGCGCCGACGAGCACGTCCTCGATGGCCTCGACCCGGGCATAGGCAGGCCCGATCTCCCGATAGGTCGCCAGGTCCATTTCCCCGAGGGGATGCAGTTGGTCGCCGACACTGCAGCGGGCCCCCATGGCGGCCATGAGGCAGGCCTCGTACTCCAGCGCGACGGGTCGTTTGTAGCCGCCGAACTCGCCCCAACTGGTGTGGAACTTGCCGGTCATGCCGAGGTATTCCATGCCGAGGGTATTGGCGTAGCGCGCCGAGACGGGGAAGTGGTCGTAGCCCCAGCCGCCGGTGGGGAGGGACTCGAGTTCCAGGTGGGTCATGGCGTCCCAGCGTTCCCGCTCGCCCTTGTAGATGTGGCCGCTGTTGTAGAAAATCCGCATCTCCGGGTCCGCCGCCCGGACCGCATGGCTGATGGTCCGATAGAATTCGAGAATGAGGTCCCGGTGGTTGGCCAGGCGATCGGCGGCCCGGTTCGGGTCACGCCCGTCACGCCGCATGCGCTCGATGCAGTTGCGGCAGACGCACTGCCACGGCAACAGAATGTCGAAGAAGAGGCCGTCCGGATGGAACATCCCGAGCACTTCGATAGCCTGCTCACGGATGTAGTCCACAAAGGGAGCGTTGCTGAGGCAGATCGGGTGCCAGCGGGCCACAAGCTGATCCAGCGAGGACCCCGCCCCCTGCTCGGCGTGCACCACGCGCCACTCCGGGTGTTCCCGGGCCGTCCGTTCATCCCACTGCACCGTAATGTAGATCGGGATGTTGATGTCGTTCTCACGGCAGGCTTCCACCATCTGCCCCAGCAGATTGCATTCCAGGTGCGGATGCGGCGGGGCAACCCGGCTCGGGTAGTACGCCCAGCCGTGATGGCAACGGGCGAAACAGGTCACCGAATTCACGTGACCGGTCTTCAGTGCCTGCACGAACTGGGCCTTGTCGAAACACGAACCGACACCCTCGATGTGCTCGCTGGTGTGGAAATCGAGGTGCACCTGCCGATAACGGAACTCGCTGCGCATCCGTGTTCTCCTGTGGAACCCATCGTTCCCGCGTCCCCCGGGGACACACCCCGCAAGTATATCTCACGGACAGGGACGACTCAATCGGCGCTGCCGCAGGGACAGGGCTGTTTCAAGATCCCAACGCCGCCGCCGGGCTCGTCCCGGTGGAGCGCCGATAGGAGGGCGGGGAGGGGGCGCGGCCGCGCTTCCTCACCCCGAATCGGCGCTCCACTGCCGCAAGGGCAGTGGCGGCGGGAACCGATGCAGCGGATCTTGGAACA
>JAFGRS010000961.1 GCA_016935045.1 Lentisphaeria bacterium
AACGCCGCCAGGGAGCGGGAGCGGCGCAGCCCTTCGGGGCGAGGCGGCGCACGGCCATCCGCTGCGTACCTCGTCGGTACCATACCTAAGGTATGCGCCCGCCTCGTGCCTTGCGGATGACCGTGCGGCGCCTCGCCAACATGTGAAGTTATTTCCGTGCGGACCCTAAGGTCTTCCTTCCCCTTCCCAGAGCCGGAGGCCGGCGGCTTCGAGTTGGGCGCGGGCCTCGGGGGTGAGTCCGCTGTCCAGCACGGCGGCATCGAGGGCCCCCAGGCCGCAGACGCGGAACAGCGCTTCGCGTCCGACCTTGGAGCTGTCGGCCAGGAGAATGGCTTCCCGGGAGTCCTCCACCAGTTCGCGCAGGAACGAGGCGTGGTCCTCGTGGAAGGTGAAGATCCCGTGTTCCGAGACCCCGACCGCGGAGAGGAAGGTCTTGCCGATGCGCAGGCCGCGCAGGGCGTCCCGGGCCAGGCCCCCAAGGCAGGAGTTGAGCTGGGAGTTGTACACGCCGCCGATGCTGATCAGGGTCATGTGGCGCGGGAAACGGTGGAACTCGCTCGCCACGCACACCGAGTTCGTCACCAGCGTCAAACGGTCCCGGTCGCTGCGCATGATCTCGCGTGCCAGGTACAGGACCGTCGTCGACGAGTCCAGAAACACCACGTCGTCCGCCTGCACCAGCGATACCGCCCGGCGCGCAATCTCCTCCTTCTGCGCCCGATGACGGTGGATCCGGGTCTCGAAGGCGCTGTTCCAGGGACCATCCCGCAGGGCCGGGTCTACGTACTCCACCCCCCCGTGCACCTTGCGCACCTCGTGGTCCAGAACCAGGGCCTGCGTGTCGCGGTGGACCGTCGCCAGCGAAATCCCGAAACGCTCGCACAACTCACCCATGGTGCAGTGACCCTCGCGCCGGATCACCTCGAGCATCTCCCGCCGACGCACACCGCCAAGCGTACCCATCCGCACGTCCTTCCTGCTGCCGGACCCGAACCACCGCCAGGTTCGATTCAGAATATTGCACAATATAGCACAACTTCTCATTGACAAGGAAGTGGAGTGCTTCTATGGTGTGGGTGGTGATCGTGGTCCGGAGGTCTGCTCCCGCGTTCGTCTCGGCGCGGGGCTGGGGTTTTGGGCGCGCGGGCGTTTCTGGCAGGCGGCTGTGATGGAGCGGCAACACGACTTCGTGGGGATCGGTTTCGGCGGTCTGGATACGCTCTGTATCCTGCCCCACATTCCCATGGACGAGAAGGTAGCCATCCGGCGTCTGCTGATTCAGGGTGGGGGTCCGGCGGCGACGGCGACGGTGACGGCGGCGCGTCTGGGGTTGCGGACGGCCTTTGTGGGCGCCGTGGGCGACGACGAGGCTGGTCGCGCGATCCTGCGGGAGTTTGCGCTGGAGGGAGTGGACACGGGGGGCGTCGTGTGTCGTTCCGGCGCCGCGTCGCCGGCGGCCTACTGCTGGGTCGAGGAATCGACGGGCAGGCGGAGCATCGCCTGGACCTCCGGCAGTGCCGCGCCGGTGCGGGTGGAGGAACTTGCCGTGGATCTGGTTCGGGGTGCGGGTGTGGTGCATCTGGACGGTCATCAGACCGAGGCGGCGCTGCGGGCCGCGGAGATCGCGCGCGGCGCGGGCATTCCGGTCTTTCTGGACGCGGGTTCGCTGTTGCCGCGTGTAGACGAGGTGCTGGCCCGCTGCGACGTGGCGATTGCCTCGGAGTCCTTTGCTCGCCGGTTCACGGGGGAGGGGGCGCCGGAGGACGCGGTTCGAGCCTTGCGCGAGCGAGGCCCCCGCTGGACGGGCGTGACCCTGGGTGCGGCGGGGAGCATCGCCTTCGACGGCGCCCGGCTGCTGCGGATGGAGAGTTTTCCGGTTGCGGTGGTGGATACGACCGGCGCCGGGGACGTGTACCATGGCGCCTTTGCGGCACGCTTTCTGAGTCTTTGGCATGGCGCTCGGGAGTGGCCGGACCTGGGCGAGTGCATGCGTTTTGCCGCGGCCGTGGCGGCGCTGAAGTGCCGTGCCTTCGGCGGCCGTTCCGGGATCCCGGCAAGCAAGGAAGCCGTTGCCTTCCTGGCAACCTGCCCCAATCGGAGGCCAGTGCCACAATGAATTCCCTGAGAGTCGGTTATGCTCCGCAGGCAAAATCGAGTTGGATCAACGACACCCTCGAGGACACCCGCCGCCGCTCGATCGCGGCCCTCGAAGCCCTCGGCGTCGAGGTGGTCCCCGGGCCATTGCTGACCACGGACAGCGACGCGGCCGCGCTGGCGGCGGAGTTCCGGCGTCGGGACGTGGACGTGATGGTGGTGCACTACCTGACCTTTTCGCTGGGCAGCATGACGCCGTTGCTGGCGCAGCGCGTGGGCGTACCGGTGATTCTCTGGGGGTTGCCGGAGCCCCCCTTCGACGGCGGCCGGATCAAGGCCAACAGCTTCTGTGCCGTGAACATGAACGCCCATTGCCTGCGCAAGCTCGGTCACCCCTACAGCTTCGTCTACGGCGCCCCGGAGAGCATCGGCGCGGCCATGGCCCGGCAGTTCCGCGTGGCGGCCTGCGGCAAGCGTCTGCGGACGACGCGCATCGGGATGGTGGGTTCGCGGGTGCCGGGGTTCTACACTTCCTGTTTCAACGAGCTGTCCCTGCGCCGGCAGCTCGGGGTCGAGGTGGTGTACATCGACCTGTTGGAGGTGGTGCATGTGGCCGAGGGTCTTTCCGAGGCTGCCGCGGCAGAGGCCCGGGCCCACATCACGGGGGCGGCGGGGAGTTGCGCCGGCGTTTCCGAGGCGCACCTGGGCCAGGCGGCCCGGTTGTACGGCGCCTTCATGGCCCTCAGGGAGAAGACGGGGGTGGACGCGTTCGCGGTCAAATGCTGGCCCGAGTTCGGGGATCTGTACGGGGTGGCGGCGTGTTCCACGGTGGGTCAGCTCACCAGCGACGGGATCGTATCGAGTTGCGAGGGGGATCTGTACGGGGCCGTGGCGATGGTGATCCTGCAGGAACTGAGCGGGACGGCCCCCTTCTACTGCGACCTGATTGCCTTCGAGGAGGATGCCAATGTCGGCATCGGCTGGCACTGCGGCGCGGGGCCGGTCTCGCTGTGTGCGCCGGGGTATTGCAGCGCCCTGGGCCGTCACTCGGTGATGGACGGGGGCGGCGTCAAGGGGGTCACCCACGACTTCCCGCTCCGCCCCGGTCCCCTGACCTTCACCCAGTTCGGCGAGGATGTGGACGGCAGCTACCGCTTCCTGATCGCGGCCGGGGAGGGGCTCGAAACCGGGCCCCTGCTGCCGGGGAACCCGCTGCGCATCCGCTTCGAGGTCCCCCTGCCGGTCCTGACCGAGACCCTGATCGAGGGGGGGTACTCGCACCACTACACGGTCGGTTACGCGGACCTGAGAGCGGAACTGCGGCATCTCTGCGGATGGCTGGGCATCCGCCCCGTCGAACTGGATTCCCGGTCCGTGGGGGCAGCGACGGTCGGC
>JAFGRS010000962.1 GCA_016935045.1 Lentisphaeria bacterium
CATGGGTCAGCAGCTTCAGGACCGCGTTCCGGTCGGACATCCGGATTCCGTGGACGACGTTCCGGAAGATGTCGACGTTGCGGGTCCGTCCCTCCAGGCTGCCCGGACCCTCAGGGATCAGCCTCCCGGTCTTCTCGTCACGCTGTTGCTCGGTAAGCGGCACACCTGACCCATCTGGCGGGTGTCCGCGCTCGATGTACGGTAGCGGGGTCGGGTCGATGGCGCCAGCGTGGGGCCGGGGTGAAGGGGCAGGCGCGGTGACCGCTCGGCTCTTTGTCAATAGTAGGACTGAGCCTTGACCCAGTTGCCCGGCAGAAGTTCGGCCAGGCGGCAGGCCGGGTGACCGTTGATCCGCCGCAGGACGTCCTCGAGGTAGACGAACGGGTCGATGTCCATGGCCCGGCAGGTCTGCACGAGCGACAGCAGCATTCCGGTGGCATCTCCGCCGTTCTTGCTGCCGACGAACAACCAGTTCTTTCGTCCGATTGCCAGCGGGCGGATTGCCCGTTCGCTTTCGCCGTTGTCCGGCCTGAGCCGGGCGTCGGAGAGGAAGGTCCGCAGGGCCTCGCCCCGACCCTGAAGGTAGCCAATGGCCGTGCCCAGCGCGGACTTGGGCAGGATCTGGCCGGCGGCAACGGCCTCCCGGGCCAGCTCGAAGATGCGGTCGACCAGTGGCGCGATGCGCTCCCGGCGAACGGCCACGATGACATCGGGGTCTTTGCCTCGAATCACCCGCTCGTACCGGTAGATGCCGCGGATCAGGCGCAGGATGCCGTAGCGCACTTCCGGGGGACCGTCTTCAGCCTCGACGAACTTGCGCCGCACGTGCATCCAGCAGGCGCACTCGAAGACCCCCTCCCGGGCGAACAGGTCATCGTAGCCTTTGTAGGCATCCGCGTGGATGAACCCCCGGTAGTTGCCGAGGAACTCTTTCGGCCGGGACTTCTTCCTGTCGATGGTGAACTCGAAGACTCGGAAGGGCGGTCCCGCGCCGCCGGCCACATAGACCCACATGCGCCCGGTGATCGCTTTGCCTCGTCCCGGCACCAGGAGCAGTACCGGGGTGTCGTCAGTGTAAAGGACGCCGCGGTCCAGGATCGCCTTCTTCATCAGATCGTACAGGGGCCGGAGGACCTCGGCGCTGCGGATATACAGCCGGCTGAGCGTCTGGCGCGAGACTTCGATGCCCAGGGCGGCCAGCCGTTCCTCCTGGCGGTACAGCGGCAGGTGCATCGCGCACTTTTCCGTGACCAGGTGAGCCAGGAAACTCTCGTCGAAGGTCCCGCCGGGAATGGCGAAGTCCGGCGCAGGTGCGGCGGTGACACCGGCCAGCGGTTGACCGGGGACCGCGTACTTCGGTGTGACGAAGGTCTTGCGGAAGTAGTGCCCGGGGCGGTAGGCGAGTTTCGTCACGCGATCCTCGCCGATCTTTGCCATGGCCGCACCGGTCTCGGGGCAGACCTTGTCCTCTTCCGGGATGTCCAGAACGACGACCTCTTCGGGCAGGTCTTCCGGGATAAGAGCTTCGAGGTTGCGGCGGGACTTGGGCCGGGGCTGGGCAGCCGCGGCTGGCGGCTGCGGGGTGGCGGCCTCGATCTTCTCGAGTCGGGCGCTGAGCCGATCGGCTTCGCGCAGGAGTTCTTCAAACACCCCCTGGCGCGGATCTTCCGTCTGGATCAGCCGGTCCGAGCGCGGGCCGAACAGCATCTTCTCCAGGAGCCGGATCCGGTGCCGGAGACGTTCGTTCTCCGCCTGGAGTTCCTCTATGCTCTGTTCCGTCTCCGGGGACACCGGAGCAGCCCCGGCCCGCGGGGGTTCCGCCCGTTCGGCCCGGGCGGCGGCCTCTGCCGTTGTTTCCCTCGGAAACATGCTGATAATATACACGTCGGAACGGATACAAAAAGCTCGCCACCAATAGTTTAGGTTATTTTTCAACGGAATATCTGCAGGCCAGTTTCAGCGGGGTGACCCCCTCCAGCAGCAGGGCCAGACTGCGCCGGTCCAGCGCCACCCGGTCCCCGCGGGCCAAGGGCACGACGAACTGCCCTCGCTCCAAGCGCTTGTACCACAGTGCGAGCCCGTCGCCATCCCAGTACATGATCTTCACGTGGGTCCGACGCCGGTTCACGAACACGTAGTAGGCCCCGTCCTGGGGCCGGCCCAGGCACTCGTAGACCATGGCACTCAAGCCCCGGAACGAGCGCCGCATGTCCGCCGGCCGCAGGCACAGGTAGATCCGGCTGCCTCCCGCAATACTCAGCATGGCGGTCGGATCGCCCGCAGGAACCGCCGCAGCGTAGCTTCATCGAACCCGGGCTCGATCTCCAGCTCCAGGCCTGCGATCCGCAGCCGAAGCCCCGAGCCGCCGGTCGTCTCCACCCGGGCGAACGAACCCACCGGGGTTCTCCCGTCGGCCAGTGGCCGATCTGCCTGATAAAGCCAGTAGGCAAACTGCCACGGCCTGAGCTGATGCTCCCGGCAGAACGCCGCCTGGCTCAGCCCGCTCTCCCGCCACGTCTCGACCACGCCCCGCCAATGCTCCCGCCGTGCGTGTCTCGCTGCCGCATCCACGCTCAACCTCCTGTGCCGTTTGGTTCCAGGTTCACGTCGTTCGGCATCCACGCCGATGCCCCGAACCATAGACACGGGCCCCCCTCCCGGGAAGATGGGTTATATGTTACGCTTACGGCAGTCAAATCCGGGGCACATTCTCAGGCCGCGTCGTCAAGGTGGATGATTGGCAGTTGTCGACGTCCTTCCAGAAATGCGACGGTGAGTTCCATCCGGGCTCCCGGTGGTCCGCGCGGCGGGGCCTGGGGTGCTGCACATGGGCTGTCGGGGGGCCACTCGGTTCTGGGTTCGAGACG
>JAFGRS010000963.1 GCA_016935045.1 Lentisphaeria bacterium
CCCCCGCCTGCCCCCGCCTGCCCCCGCCTGCCCCCGCCTGCCCCCGCCGCCACCAGTCTGTCTCTGTCACCGTCCCTGTCACCATGGTCCCCATGGTCCCCGCCAGCCTGTCCCTGTCCACGTCCCTGTCCCTGTCTGCCAGCCTGTCCCTGGTCATCCCTGTCCACGTCCCTGTCCCCGCCATGGTCCCCCGCCACGGTCCCCCGTCCCTGTCACCGTAGTCCCCCCGTCCCTGTCACCGTAGTCCCCGTAGTCCGGGTCGGAAGCTGGGTGTCCGATACAGGCGAATACCGATGACTTGGTTTCCCATCTTCCTTGTATCCGGCCTTCTGGCTGTCGCGCGTTCTGCCTCCTGATCCTGTACTGCCGAGCAGGCACGATTCCATGCGTCTTTCGCGCCCGTGTGCTGTTCCTCTGCTTGGCCATAGGGTACATTTCCGCATCTGCCGCAGAGGCCTTGGTGTCGCGGGATGCCGGACATCTGCCGGGATCCGGGCCAGAGGAGTGCGGCAGTGTCGGGTGCTGCCATCGCAAACGCGGGCAGGGACATGCTCCTCGGCACAAGGAGCTGACACCCAGGGACTTGACGGGACGGGGCTGCTATGATGTGCAAGCGTTCGGGGCCCGGGGCGACGGCATGGCCAGGGATACGGTGGCCATTCAGGCGGCGATCGACGCCTGCACCGCGGGCGGCGGCGGCAGGGTCCTTGTGCCGCCCGGTTGCTGCGTCACGGGCACACTACGGCTCCGGAACCACAACGGTCTCCAACTCCTTCCCGGAGCCGTCCTCAAGGGCAGTCCCAACCGTGAGGACTACAATGCGGATGACGCATTTCCGGAGAACGAGGTCTTCTCTCGGGAGAATTTCACGGGGGCGCATCTGGTCATTGCCCGGGAGGTCGGGGAGGTGAGCATCAGCGGACGAGGTGCAATTGACGGTTCGTCGTCCAGGTTTGTCGCGGACCTGCCGCCGGATCGGCTCGCGAACGGGTACCGCCACAAATCCTGTAACTTCCCGATTGGGCGTTGGCGCCCTGGCCAGATGGTGTTCTTCTTTTCTTGCCGGAGGGTATCGGTAATCGACGTTCAGCTGCTCAACGCACCCGATTGGCCCCTGTTCTGCCTCGGTTGTGACGACATCAGCATTCGCGGCCTGACCATCGTCAATCCACCGCAGACCGCCAATGGCGACGGTATCGACATCGACTGCTGCCGGGACGTGACCATCAGCGATTGTCGCATCGTCTGGGGGGACGACTGCATCATCCTGCGCGGGAGTCCACGGCTCCTGGCCGGACCGCGCCCCTGCGAGAGCGTGACTGTCAGCAACTGTGTCCTCAGCACGCCCTGCAACACCATTCGCGTCAGTGTCGGCGATGGCGAGGTCCGCAACTGCGTCCTGAGCAACATCGTCGTGTCGGACACCCGCACCGCCATCAGCATGGTCTGCCCCTACGCTGGTCCAGCCCGTTGGGGTGGGTCTGGCGAGACGCGTTGGCCTTCCGTGACGCCCGCCGGGTGCAGATCCGGAACTCGGTTCTGCCGCCGCCGCGTCCGGGCGGCCAGGGGGCGCGTCTGATTCGTTCCAGCGATGTTTTTGTGACCTGAAGTTACCTGGTCCGGGTATGACTCCCGTGCCGGTGCCAATCGTGGCTGTGAAGCCGAACAAGGAGTTACCGATGAACTCTCTGCGAGGGATCCTTCGGGGCGGGGGCAGCTCCTGCGGTCCCTTCCTGAAACTGGCCGATCCGGGAGTGATGGAGATCGTGGGGTTGGCCGGTTTTGGGCATGCCGTCATCGACATGGAGCATGGGCCCCTGGGCGTCGAGACGGCACAGAACCTGGTTCGTGCGGCGGAACTGCGCGGCGTGGCGGCGATGATCCGTGTCCATGCCAACGAGGACGCGGCGATCCTGCGCGCCCTCGACCTCGGGGCGCAGGGGGTACACGTCCCGCACATTGACTCGGCCGCGGCTGCCGAACGTGCTCTGCGGGCCTGTCGGTTCCATCCGGACGGGTCTCGTGGCGTCTGCCGGTTTGTGCGTGCCGCCGAGTACACACATGTCCCGAAGGCAGAGCACTTTGCTCGGTCGAACGATCGCGTGGTACCGGTCTTGCACATCGAAGGGGTGGCCGGCATCGATGCGTTGCCGGCGATCCTCGATGTAGACGGACACGGGGTGATCTTCCTGGGGCCCTATGACCTGTCGCAGTCCTGCGGCGTGCCGGGGGAAGTGCACCATCCCGACGTGGTAGCGCGCATGAGGAGGGCGGTCGACCTGGCCCGTTCCCGCCGGGTGGCGGTGGGCACGTTCGTCGACACGGTCGAGGACGGCCGCCGTTGGCTGGAGCTCGGCGTGCAGTACGTCTGCGTCTCGGTGGACGTGGGCATTTTCTACGATGCCTGCGTGGCGCTCGTGCGTGGCCTGCAGGCCCAGGGATTCCCGGAGCGAACGAAGGCATGATCCGCATGCGACGGCAGCCAACTGCCGTGGGCATCAACCGAGTCTCGACCGGTGCCCCGGATGCAACCTGGCCCGGCAGTCTGGATTGGGGCAGAGGAGGAGCTCTGCATGACGTCCCGCGAACGTCTTCTGGCCGTGCTGCACCGCCAACTCCCGGATTGCGTGCCGTGCTGCCCGGATATCTCGAATATGGTCCCATGCCGCCTCAGGGGGAAGCCCTTCTGGGACATCTACGCCTACCAGGACCCGCCCCTGTGGAAAGCGCATATCGATGCGCTGAGGACGTTCGACCTCGACGGCGGATTCGAGATCTACTCGTTCGGTCCGGTGGACGTCGTAGACGGGAGCCGTGCCGCTCACGAGGAGCGCGTCGTGCACCGCTATGCGGATGGCAGTTTCGTGACCCGGCTCTACTGGCCGGAGCATGGGCGTTGGGCAGACAGGGTGAAGGTCTACACGGCGGACAACCCGCCGGCGACCAACGTGCGTCCCGCCGCCATCGGCCTTCCTGAGGTCCCCCCGGCTTGGGAGCCATTGACGGGTGTAAAGGCCTGGCCCGAGGGTCTCGATCTCTGGCTGCTGATCCGTCGAGAGCTCGGGGACCAGGGCATTCTGGGAATGCCCAGCGGCGCGACTACCTGCCTTCTGGGTTCCCCCGAGGCGGTTTACGCCTACCACGACGATCCCATGCCTTTTCTGGACCGTGCTGAGCACATGAAGCAGCGCGTGACGGAGCGCATGCAGCGGATTGGGGCCATGCCGGTGAAACCCGATTTCCTGTTTTGCGGCGGTTCAGGGACGCTGGTCTGGCAGTCGCCGCGCGTGTTCCGCGAGCTGTCGCTGCCTGTCCTGCGCCACGCCACCCGCCTGGCGGCCGAGATCGGCATTCCTACGCATGTCCACTCCTGTGGTCCCGAGGCGGAACTGGTGCGTATGGCTGCCGAGGAGACCGATCTCACCATCATCGACCCACTGGAAGTCCCCCCAATGGGCGACTGCAACCTGGCGGAACTCAAGCGACGGTATGGCGCGAGAATTGTGCTCAAGGGCAACCTTCACACGACCGAGGTCGTGCTGCGAGGCGGCGTGGACGACGTGGTGCGCGCCAGCCGGCAGGCGATCGACGATGCCGGCGCCGGTGGGGGGTTCATCCTGTCCACCGGGGACCAGTGCGGGCGGGATACGCCGGACGCAAACCTGCGGGCCATGGTCGAGACGGCACGAACCTACGGCCGGTACTGATGCGAATCACACTGGCCGCAGATTGCCGGTGTCGACGCAGGGGGACGCAGGGGACAGGCACGTTGCGTCCTGGCCGCGGACTGCCGGGGACGCAGGGGACAGGCA
>JAFGRS010000964.1 GCA_016935045.1 Lentisphaeria bacterium
CACCCGGAGCTTCTCCCGCCGCAGGCAGTCCCCCAGGGTCCGGAGAGCATCGCCGCCGGGTTCGGGCAGGGCGAGAGCGACTTCCAGATCGGCGCCGAGACCCCGCGCTGTCTCGGCGGCGGCGCACAGATCCGCCTCCCAGTTCCCCACACCCGGACGGCACCCATACCGCAGAAGCTGCGGCCGCGCGAATCGCCGCAGCAGGGCAGTGTCCCCCTCCGAAAGGCACTCCGGGCCGAGACCATGCCCGATGGTCGGCAATGCCTGTGCCGCCCCCCGGCGGCAGACCAGCAGCCCGGCCGATCCCGCCCGCGGCAGCGCCAGAACATGGGCCGTAGGCGGTCCCAGGACCACCTCGACGGACTGCCGCACCCTCTCTCCGGCGCCGAGCTGCACCGGAATGGGCAGGTCCAGGGGTGTGCCATAGGTCTTGAACGAGGCATCGCTCCAGTTCCGTTGGTCCTCCATCTCGAACGTCTCTCCCGTCAGCGTCAGCGTACAGGAGGCCCCGTTGCGCAACTCGTGCGCGATGGAACGGATGTCCCGGAAGGGCTGGTGCGGGGCAATCCGCTGCGGGAAGACGCCCTCGATACAGCGACCCGAGGTCTGGGTCACGCCACAGGGCTCCCCGGCACACTCGAGGACCCCGTGCAACACACACAGGCCGATTCGGTTGCGCGGAAATGCCGACTCCGCCTCGCCGTCAAAATCGAAACGGAGACGCCCCTCGGCCGCAAGCTCGATGCGCCCCCGCCAACGGAACCGGATCGCGTCCCGCCGACACAGTGCCTCGAAGGTCACCCTCACACCCCCGGCCGGCCGCTCGACGACCAGATCGGTCACCTCCGGGTCCACAGTCCCCCAGAAACGGTCGCGCACAGCCCCGTAAACCCCCATCAGAGCCGGCGCCTGATGCCAGCGGATGTCCCGCAGAAACGCCGTGTCCGGATCGAAGGACGCGCTCAGGGGACCGGCCTCAAGCAGCAACGGCGGCGCCTCCGGGACCCGAGTGCCGCCGAGAAGGATGCAGAAATCACTCACCGGAACTCATCCCAGGCCGCAATGGACGCCTCGATGGCTTGCCGCAGGCCGACCTCGTCCGCCGCTTCGAGGGCCCCCAGGATGGCGCCGTGATAGCGTACGCCCCGTTCCCCGGTGCGGGCCCTGACGTAGGTATCCCGAATGCTCGAGCGCAGGAAATCCATGGCAAATCCGTAGATCCGTTCCACCAGAGGATTGTGGGAAGCGCGGCCGAGGGCGCGGTGGAACTCCAGGTCGGCTTCGGTCAGGGCATCCGCATCCGTACAGCCCTCCGCCACGAGGCGTTCCGTGCGGCCCAGGGCGGCGCGCAGGGCATCGAGGTCCGCCGCCGCCGCGTGCCTGGCCAGCAGCGGAACCATGCCGGATTCGAGCAGATGCCGCAACTCCGTCAGTGCCTCCCGGCCAGGATTGCTGAGCAGCAACTGAAACAACATCGGGTCCACCAGCATCGGCCCGGGATCGGCGGCAATCCGCGTCCCGTCGCCGGCACGAATCGTCACCACGCCGAAACTGCTCAGGATCTTCATCGCTTCCCGAATCGAGCCCCGGCTCACCCCCAACAGCTCCGCCAGTTCACCCTCGCTCGGCAGACGGTCCCCCCGGCCCAACGCACGCGACAGCAGCAACTCCCGAATGCGCAGAATCACACGATCCACCGCCGAGGGAGGACGCGCCGTCCGCAAACGTTGCCGTACCGTGTCCAGTGCCGTCATCGCCACCCCGTACCCATGCCGGCCCGCAAACGTCGTCGACGGGCCAAAGGTCAAACATCCTATGTTTTCCCCCTACCGTAGACGCGGCATACCCAACCGTCAACTGCCCAAGCACCTTGTGCCGGGGGAAAGAAATTGGGAAACGGACGCAACGGACGCAACGGATCGGATGAACGGGGCGGGGCCCGAGCCCACCGGGGCCGTGCACCCGAGACGGCCGTTTTCCGGACGCCCCCGGCACCGCTCCATGGCCGGAAAACAGGGGTGGGACCGCACCCCGCGCAGGGGCTGTTTTCCGGACGCCCTCGGCACCGCTCCATGGCCGGAAAACGAGGGGGGCCGGGTGGACCTTGCGTGGGAGGCATTGACGAACGGTTGACGCCAATTAGACTAGGAGATCAAACGTTTGATGTTTGGTCGGCGGGAGCGTGTGGATGGCTGTTTGTCTCCCGCCGGCGTGCCGGGGCGTTCTTCGGAGGGATGTCTCGGCATGTGGTAGGCATGGAGTCCGTCCATTGTCGGTGATGGGGCCGTGTGCGTGTGGACGCGTCGAGCAACAGGAGTGGCGGCGATGGCAGGCGTACTGTGTGGAGGAGTTTTGCCGGCGGCAGGCGGGGGCATGGGGCCTCTGCGGGTGAGCGTGGACAACCCGCGGTACTTTGCCACTCCGGATGGCCGGATCGTCTATCTGACGGGATCGCACACCTGGTCGAATCTGAGGGACATGGGGCCGTCGGACCCGCCGCCCGCCTTTGATTTCGAGGGGTATCTCGCCTTCCTGCGGCGCTGGAACCACAATTTCATTCGTCTATGGACGTGGGAGTTGAGCCACTACGCCTATGACGACCGCGCAATCTGGTGCTCCCCGTTCCCCTGGCCGCGGACGGGTCCCGGAATGGCTCTGGATGGCCGCCCGCGCTTTGATCTGAGTCGGTTCGATGGGGCGTATTTCCAGCGCCTGCGCGAGCGGGTGGGGCGTGCCGAAGCGGCGGGCATCTATGTATCCGTGATGCTCTTCGAAGGGCACGGTCTGCACGCGTCGCGCGCCCCCTGGTGCTGGGAGGGTCATCCTTTCCATGCGGCGAACAACGTCAACGGCATCGACGGGGACCCCGACGGCGACGGCAGGGGCATCGAATCGCAGACCCTCGACCTGCCCGCGGTCACGGCCATCCAGGAAGCCTATGTGCGCAAGGTGGTCGACAGCCTCAACGACATGGACAACCTGCTCTACGAGATCGCCAACGAGAGCGGGGCCTACTCCACGGCGTGGCAATACCACTTCATCCGCCTGATCAAGGAGTACGAGTCGGGCAAGCCGAAGCAGCATCCCGTGGGCATGACGTTTCAGTGGGCCAGGGAGCAGCGCGGCACGAACGCAGTCCTGTTCGAGAGCCCGGCGGACTGGATTTCGCCGAATCCGGACGGGGGCTACCGGGACGAGCCGCCGCCCGCGGACGGCCGCAAGGTGATCCTCAATGACACGGACCATCTCTGGGGGATTGGCGGCAACCCGCAATGGGTGTGGAAGAGCTTCCTGCGCGGCATGAACCCGCTCTTCATGGACCCCTACGCGAGGGCCCCCGAGGGGCAGAAAGCGGATGCGGCGGCGGCCTGGACCGATCACCTCGGGTCCTCGCCGAAGACGGACCCGAAGTGGGACCCGATCCGTGCGGCCCTGGGGTATACGCGGCGTTTTGCCGAGCGCCTCGATCTGCGACGGACCGAACCCCGGGGGGACCTGGCATCGTCGGGGTACTGCCTGGCGGCGGCCGGGGAATGGTACCTTGTCTATGTGCCGGGCGGCGGGGACGTGACCGTGGACCTCAGCGAGGCGCCGGGACCGTGGCGCGCGGAATGGTTCGAGCCCGGGATGGGCGGCGACCTGGGCGCCGTACCGGTGGAGGGTGGTGCCGCAAGAGCCCTTGCCCCTCCCTGTGCCGGAGACGCGGTCGTGCTCCTCGTTCGGGACGACGCGGCCGCGCCGGCGTCCCTCCCCTTCTCCCATCGCGTCCTCGACCCCGAACCGCCCCGGGATCCCCACGTCAAGGCCGCCGGCGATATCGACGGGGACGGCCGGGCCGAGATCGTCCTGGCCAGCAGCCAGGGCGGGCCCCTCGTCTGGTACGACGCCCGAGGGGAAAAACACACCATTGCTCCCGAAGGCCGCTGGAGCTGCGACGCGGCCCTGGCCGACATGGATGGCGACGGGGATCTCGACGTGGTCATCTCCCAGTGGGCCCCGCTGAACCGGGTCGAGTGGTACGAGAACCCCGGGCCGGGCGTCGCGGCGGCAGGTCCCTGGACCCGCCACGCCATCGGCGACATCCGCGCCCATGACCTCGAAATCGGAGACATCGACGGGGACGGGGTGCTGGAGATTGCATGCCGCGACCAAGGCAAGCGGGGCCATTGCATCGTGCTCTGGAAACGGGACGCGAAGGGGGCCTGGCACCATCGCGAGCTACCCTGTCCGGAGGGCGAAGGCCTGGCCCTGGCGGATCTGAACCGCGACGGGCGCCTTGAACTGGTCATCGGGGGCCGTTGGTACGGATGCGCGGGGGACATCCTCGATGCCGACTGGAGCGAAAACCTCTTCGCGGAGTGGCCGCCGGATGCGGTCGTGAAATGCGCCGATCTGACCGGGGACGGGTGGCCGGATGTGGTGCTGACCCGCTCCGAAGGCCCGCACCGGGTATCCTGGTTCGAGAACCCCGCCGGAGCGGACGCGCTGCGCTGGACGGAGCATGTGGTGGAGCGGGACGTGGACTTCGCCCACAGCCTGGCACTGGGGGACCTGGACGGGGATGGGCGCGCGGACATTGCGGTGGCGGAGATGCACCAATCGCCGCGGCGGCGGGTGATGGTGTTCCGGAACCGGGGCGACGCCCGTTCCTGGGAGCCTCGGGTGCTTTCCGCATCCGGTTCTCACAACATGGTTCTGGCGGACGTGGACGGGGACGGCCTGCCGGAGTTGTTCGGGGCCAATTGGAGCGGTCCCCGGCAGGGATTGGATCTGTGGACTCCGCGGCGTCGTCTCCCTCCCCCCGGAGCGGTGCCAGCGCCCCGGCGGCTTCGCGTCAGCGCCAATCGGCGTTTTCTGATCCGGGAAGACGGCACTCCCTTCTTCTACCTCGGGGACACGGCCTGGGAACTCTTCCACCGGCTGGACCGGGAACAGGCAGACCTCTACCTGAGGACGCGCGCGGGACAGGGCTTCACCGTCATTCAGGCCGTGATCCTGGCGGAGTTCGACGGGCTGGGCACCCCGAACCCCTATGGTCAGATGCCGCTGGCCGGCAACGACCCGCTGCGTCCGAATGGGGCCTACTTCGAGCACGTGGACTGGATCGTGGACCGGGCCGCGGAACTGGGTCTGGTCATGGGCCTGCTTCCCACCTGGGGGGACAAGTGGAACCGCAAGTGGGGGAAGGGTCCCGAGATCTTCACCGAGGCCAATGCCGATGCCTACGGCGCCTTCCTCGGGGAGCGCTACCGTGAAAAGCCCGTCCTCTGGATCCTGGGAGGGGACCGGCCGGTCGAGACCGACGCCCACCTCCGGATCCTGCGGGCCATGGCCGGGGGCCTGCGCCGCGGCGACGGCGGCACGCACCTGATGACCTTCCATCCGTGCGGCCGGAGATCCTCCGCGGAATTCGTCCACGACGAGGAATGGCTCGACTTCAACATGCTGCAGTCGGGACACGCGGACCGGAATGTCGCCAACTACGCCATGCTGGCGAAGGACTATGCCCGCCGGCCCGTCAAGCCCTGCCTCGATGGCGAACCGTGCTACGAAGACCACCCGGTCATGGGCAAAGGCCTGCGTCTGCCCTACCACGACGAGGTCTCGGTCCGCAAGGCGGCCTACTGGGGGGTGTTCGCGGGGGCCTTGGGACACACCTACGGCTGCCACCCGGTGTGGCAGATGTGGGACCGCTCGCGCAAGCCGGTGAACGGGGCCCGCACGCCCTGGCGCGAAGCCCTGCACCTGCCCGGAGCGGTGCAGATGCAGCACCTCAAACGCCTGCTGCTGTCGCGGCCGTTTCTGGAGCGCGTTCCGGACGTCTCTCTGCTGCCCGACGGGCCGGGGGACGGCGGCGAGCATCGGCAGGCTGCCCGGGATGCGGGTGGTTCCTATGCGTTCGTCTACCTGCCCACGAGCCGACCCGTGACGGTGGAAACGGGCGTGCTTTCCGGAGAACGTCTGGTGGCGTGGTGGTTCGATCCGCGCACCGGCTCAGCTCTCCCCGCCGGGGAGTCGGAAAAGACCGCGGAGAGGGTCTTTACACCCCCGACGACGGGTCCGGACTGGGTCCTGGTGTTGGACGACGCGTCGCGGGGTTTCGCCCCGCCCGGACAGACCACTGGGGACCGCGAGAATCGGGTTCCCAAAGGCCCATGACGCGACCCGGGAACCCGGTACATCCGAAAGGGCCGGCCCGGTGGCGAGCGATCGGTTTCGCGACCGGAACCGCATAAGCCACCGGGCGGAGCGTGGCCCGGAGCGGTGCGGCGCACCACCCCGTCCCCGGTACCGGCCGGCGCCCCCGACGGCCGATCCCTCCCGTCCCCGGTACCGGCCGGCGCCCCCGACGGCCGATCCCTCCC
>JAFGRS010000965.1 GCA_016935045.1 Lentisphaeria bacterium
GCATCCCGGCCCATCCTACGGCGTGCGACCGGCAACACCGGAGTGCTGGGCATGGGTACACACCACCTTGGAACAGAATCAATCAAGGAAACATGCCCCGGCATTCCCCCAAAGCCAGTCTGAAGGCTGGGATCCACGGGCGAAGGAACCGCCGACCCGGGTGACATGGCCCGCCTCGCCGGAGCCGCGTCCAAGGCACGCGTTCTTTCTCCGGGCGCCGTCCGGCGTCATAGGCGGCACGACTGAGCTGCCATTTGTCACCCCCTCCCCGCCGGCACTCTCGGGGAAGCCTTCCGCACTCCGTGTCCTGCACCCGCCGTGGAGGCACAGGGAGGTTGGATGCGCTGTGGAGACGCGTTATTGTCACCCATGTCCCCCAGGGGCTGGTTCCCGGGTCTGCACCAGCGGCAGGGCAAGAAGAGAGCCCGCGGAGGCAAGGCATTCATGCCGATAGAGTTCGAGTTCAGGTCAGAGGAGTGTCTCGCCGTCTTCCGCCACGTGGGAGAGGTGCCGGACGATGAGTTTCTGGCCTCCTACAGGGATGTCTTTGACGACCCGGACTTGAGCGCCTGTCGGAAGTTGCTCATCGATCTGGGGCAGACGAACAGCGCACCGAGGAGTTCCCGGGCGTTGCGCGATCTCGCGGATCTCTTCCGGGAGAAGTTGGCGGTCGGCACGCGGCCGCGCAAGGTGGCGGTGATCGCCCCAACGGATCTCTCCTTTGGCCTCGCACGGATGTACGAGGTCTTCAGCGACAGCCTTCCCTGGGAATTCGCCGTGTTCCGGGATGGCGAGGCCGCCCGGGCCTGGCTCGGCGTCTCCGGCAGCGCCGGGTCGCCGTCCTGAGTGTCTTCCGGGGACCGGGCCCATGGCCGGTCGCATTGGCCAGGGTCTTGCCGCCCCGTGTCAGCCGGAGGGCGTGCGCGTGTCGGACCGGAGGGCCGCAGAGGAGGCAGTCCTGCACCTGCGCAGGCACCATGAGCAGGCCGTGCGCCGTCGTCGAGCGCGCCAGGGCTGCGTCTCCCGACGACCCTCTGTGGGTCGTTGTGCTGGGGGCCGCGACCAATACGGTGAGCGCTCTGCTCATGGCCCCGGAGATCAGCCCGTGTGTTCGCGTCGTTTTCCACGCCCGCTGTGCCCGGTTGTGGCCGGAGCGAACGGTGCAGTTCAACGTCGCCGGCGATGTTGCGGCCGTCCAGACGCTGCTCAGCTGCCGCGTTCCCCTGGCGTGGTTCGACACCGGCACCAAGCTCGTCATCTCCTGCGAGGAAACCGCGCGGAGGCTGGCCCCCATGTGCGAGGTCGGTCGGTTCCTCCACGGGTACCGGGAGCGTCGCCCCTCTTTCGCCAGCCCGCAGAAGGGCTTCTTCGACATGGGGGATGTTGCCTGGCTCCTCGATCCCTCGCTGTGCAGGATGGACATCGTTCCGGCGCCGCACCTCCGCAGGCACCTCGAGTTCGACCACAGGAGTCCCGCCGGCCCCATGCTCCGCGTGACCCATATCGATGTTCCCAGGACCTGGGACCTGTTCTTCAGCACCCTGCAGGAAGCGCATTCGGCCGGAGTACTGGCCTGACCGCTGGCCGTGCGCCGCCTCGACCCGAAGGGCTGTGTCCCTTGCGGTCGCCGGCGTCGGCGGCTGAGTCGATATGCCGTCCGGAGGGTTGCAGGGGGATGCCGACGAGTTACCTTGCCCCTGTCGCCAGAGGATGCAACGTCCTGTTCCAGGAGAAGATCACGATGATCCAGCTTGCAGGGACGCCGGAGCACATCGGGACGCTCTGGGGGCGGATGAACGGGGAAACCATCGTCCGCGACATGGAGTCCGATTACCTCGAACGGGCCGCCGCGGCAGGGATATCCCGGGAGACCCTCCTCGAACGTGGCGAGACCTGGGTGCGGATCGCCGCGGAGATCGCTCCGCACTGGATCGTGGAAGCGCGGGCGGTCGCTCGCGCCGCGGGCGTAGCGGAGGACCTCTATCTCGCCTACCGGGACGGCATCGTGCGCGATCGTTTCCTGCACGAGTGCACCTCCTATGCTTCGGCGCCCCCGCACACCGCCGGCGGGGCCCGTCTGTTCCACAAGACCCGGGACAACCGCGCCCGGCGGCAGGCGGGGTACCTGATCGAGATCGCCGTGCCGGGGGTCGCGAGGTTCATTGCCGTGTGCGACGCGAGCAGCACTGGCTGTTCCATGATGGTCAACGAGAAAGGGCTGGCGGGGTGTTCGGACTACCCCGTCGACCAGACGCGCCGGGACGATCCCGACGCTCTCCTTCCCGAACCCGCGGAGCCCCGCTACCGGGGACTGATGTCGGGCGCGATCCTGCGCTGCATCGCGGAACGGGCATCGAATTGCGCCGAGGCGCTGCACACGATCGAGGACTTCGTCGCGCGGGGATTCTACGCGGGCGGCAAGGTGAACGGCAACCACTGGCTGTTCGTGGATCGCGACGGCACCATCCTCGAAATCAGCAACAACTCCCGCCATGTGGCCTCGAGGACCCACACCCAACGGGCATACTTCAGCCGGCTCGATGACAGTGCCGCGGCCCGTTCGCTGCGGGAATCGGACGATCCCATCGATTTCCACCGCTTCCAGGGCATTTCCCGGGACCCATCCATCTGCTTCGGCTCATCCATCTCGGGCATGACCGTCGAGATCGATCCCGAACACCCCGGGATGCTCACCTGCGCCTGGATCGCCCTGCCGGTCCGCGCCGCCGCCTTCCCACTGCTCATGGGGCAAAGCCGGACACCCAAGTGCCTCGCCGACGGCACCGCCTACGAGCTGGGTCGGACCAGCTCACCCCAACCCCGGCACTGGGAGGCCATGGAGCAGTCCATGCACGCCGCCAAGGAACGCCTGAGAGAGGAAGTCGCCGCAAGCATGGCCGCCGGCAATCCGGAGGAAGCACACCACGAGATGCTGGACCAATGGTCGGCAGACCAGGCCCGAACCCTACTCCATGCACTCGAACAACCCGCATGAGGAACATCGTGATCAGCGGCGCGAGGTACGAGCGTCCGCCTGCATGCCGTTGTTCGCATTCCGGATTCTCTTCACCACGAAGTGTCAAGTCCTGATTTCCGTCTGACACCTTCTTCTCAGGCATGGGTGGTCTCTTCATGCCGGAACCAATGCTGGGTCCGCAGGCAGATGCGCACCAGCCAGAGCATCACCGGCACCTCGATCAGCACGCCGACCACGGTGGCCAGGGCGGCGCCGGAGGACAGGCCGAAAAGCATGGTGGCCGTGGCAATGGCGACCTCGAAGTGGTTGCTGGCCCCGATCATGGCGGCCGGGGCGGCGTCCTCGTAGGTGAGCTTGAGCCACCTGGCCAGGACATAGCCGATCCAGAAGATCAGCATGGTCTGGAGGAAGAGCGGAATGGCGATCCAGAGGATGGTCAGCGGCTGCGTGAGGATGATCTCGCCCTTAAAACTGAACAGCAGCACCAGGGTCACCAGCAGGGCGATGATCGAAACCGGAGTCAGCACGTGCAGGAACTTCTCGCGAAACCAGGCCTCGCCCTTGGCGGCGATGATCCACTTGCGCGACAGGTAGCCCGCCACCAGCGGCAGGGCCACGTAGATCGCAATGGACAGCAGCAGGGCCTGCCACGGCACCGGCAGTTTGCCGACACCCAGCAGGAACCCGCCGAGTACCCCGTACAGCACCAGCATGGTCAGGGAGTTGATTGCCACCATCACCAGTGTCAGGCCGTCGTTGCCCCGGGACAGGTAGCCCCAGACCAGCACCATGGCCGTGCAGGGCGCGATGCCCAGCAGAATGCAGCCCGCCAGGTAACTGCGCCAGAGCGGGACCTGGAGCATTTTCGTGCCTTCCTGCATGACGACCGTGCCTGCTCCGTACTCCGCGCCGACCGGCAGGTCGAGACCGAACGGCATCTTCACCAGGTCGGTCGCCTCCGCGCCGATGAAGCCCCGGAAGAGCACACC
>JAFGRS010000966.1 GCA_016935045.1 Lentisphaeria bacterium
GACAGGCACCGGGGGGACAGGCACGGGTAGGGGCAAAGGGGACAGGCACGGGCGCGGGGCGAGCGGGGCGAGGCGGGGCGAGGGGACAGGCACGGAGCGAGGGTACGCCGGTACGGCGGGGACAGGGGGTAGGAAAGGCAGGGGGAAACGGACACGTACGGACGCAACGGACACGTAGGGGACAGGGAGGGAACGGGGCTGGCGCAGAACGCCGTTCGGAGATCGCCTCCCACGTTCAGGGGCGGTCGGCTGCGGTTTTGCGGACGGCGACGGTGTGCTGGCCGGGGCCGAGGGTAAGGGTCAAGAGTCCGTCGCGGCCGGCGTCGCGGGTCTCGCGGTTGGTGTCTACAGTGACCTCGTACCGGGCGTGCCGCTCCAACCGGGACAGGTTCATGGTCATTTCGCCGGAGACGGTTGCGCGGAAGCCCTCTCCGGAGCATTCCTCGACGGTGACAGTGCCGTTTCCTTTGACCTGTGCCGATACCGGGACGGCCCGGACACTGGCGCCGGAGCCGGTGAAGTCGACGATGTCGTTGGCCTCCGTCAGGCGGTTCGTTCCCGGCGCGAAGAGGGCGGGGGCCTTGAGGCGGAACTCGCCGGGGGTCCGAGCCTCGATTTCCGGGAACCCGTTGCGGTCGCGGACCGTGGCGATGCCGCTGCTGCATTCCGCCCGGGTGACGGTCAGGTTCGGCCGCATGCCATGGCGCAGGGGCACAAGGAAGACGAAGCGGTAGGTCCCCTCGCCGTCGGGATTGACCTGGTATCCGTCGCCGCCGTGGGCCTGTTGGTTCTGCCAGATGTCGTTCTGCCAGAGGAGGGGTACGCCCCAATGTCGGAATCCCTTCACCACGATGGGCAAGGCATCGAGACCGCCCTCGATGGTGAACCGGGCGACTTCGTTCTCGGCGCTGACGGTTGCCGGGAAATCGGAGACCTTGCGGCCGACCGTCACTTCCCCGATGCGGGGACCCTCGGAGCCGAAGCGCAGGCGTTCCCGTTCGGGTTTGAGGTCGGGCTCGACCGCTTCGGCATGGGGCATGAGCATGAGGTCGGCCTCGATGAAGTCTGCGGGTCGGAGCGTGAGGGTCTCCTGCGGGGCGCCGAACCAGTAGTTGCCGTTGCGGTTGCTGTACTCGGCGGAGGCGGCGGGGGCATCCTGGTCCTGTCCTCCGAGGCGGGCTCGGAAGGCGCGGACGAGGACGAAGGAGTGGTATTCCCTGGCGCCCTGGGAGCCGGCCATGCCGTGTGTGCCGAGGAAGGGGAACGGGCCCCGGAGCAGTTCGGCCTGGAGGCGCAAGCCTTCGGGGGCATCCGCCAGACGGGAACGGGTGCGTCCCTCGGGGTCGCTCGAGAGGAGCATTCGGGGTCGCTTCTTGTCGTTGACGTTGAGCCAGCGGAAGGTGTTGCGGGCATCGCCGTCCACGGTGGCAGTCCTGTGCCAGTCGCAGCGCAGGCTGAGGAAGGTGCGTGTTTCGTCGCTGTGCGGTATCTCCATCGCCGTAACGCGCACGGTCGCGGCGTCGTCCGAGGAGCGGAAATGCATGGTGAAGCGGGCCAGGTTGGGGGCGATGGACTCGAACGCGGTGGAGTCGTAGAGGAGCCGGACCCTCTCCCCGCCTGAGCGGTACTGGAGCAGCCCTGGCCAGCTCAGGCAGTCGTGCTGGGGCTGTCCGGCCCAGAATGGTCCGCTGTAGGGGCGGTAATCGGGGATACGCACGTATTCGCCGTTGAGGAGCATGGCGGGGATGGTAAAGCAGGTGGTTTCCGAGACCCCGGTGGAGAGGTGCCAGTAGATGTGGAAGAAACGGATCGAGGTGACCTGTTTGAGGGCATGGTCTCCCCAGCGCTGGAAGAGATGGACGACCTGGAAGGAGCGTTCCTGGTTGGGCTGGAGGGTGATCGGGAAATAGGCGTCGCCGTAGGCCGCGTCGTCGGGTTCCTCCCGTTCCCCCGCGAAGTTCTTGCAGGACTGCACGGGGGTGGGCAGCAGGAAACCGTGTTCATCGGTGAGGACCGTTGCCGGCAGGATCCCGGTTCCGGAGGCGCACTTGATGACCATGGCGCGGGGGTGTTCATCTCCCCGCAGGCGAAGGGTTACCGCGATGCGCCGGTTCGGGTTGTCGAAGGCGGCGTTGAAGGAGTAGGCGGGGGGCGCCATGGCTGCGTCCACGAGATAGAGGCCGGAGGGGGCGTCGTAGCCGCGCCAGTGTCCGTCGCGCACCTCGACCCGAGCGGCGAGGAAGGGCATGCATTCGTCCCGGAAGAGGTCAGGCAGGGGAACGTCTGCGACCCTGGGTCGGAGGGTCCACCAGGTCCCGGGACGGAGGCCGGTCAGGGGCGCCTGCCAGGATCCGGTGTCGGTGTCGAAGCGTGCGTCTGTGGTGGCGAGGATGGCGGCGTTTTCGGGACACAGCACGGGGCGGCCGTGCAGGGCTTCGACGCGGGCAGGGGTAGTCCCGGCGCGCCAGGCCGCGGCCGCGGGGACGGGGTCATCGGGTTGGGGTTCGAGGCGGAACTCGAGGTTGAGTCGGTTCGGGAAGGCGTGGAAGACCACTTCGCCGCGGATAGGGCGCAGCTTGCCTCCGGGCGCGGGTCTGGGGAGTATGTCCGCGGACTGGATCTCGAAGCGTCCGAAGGAGCCCGGCGGGTCGATGCGCAGGCGCTTGAGTCTGCCCTGCACGGGGAGGGGGATGCGCAGGTCCTGGAAGTCCGTGCCTTCCCTGACCGCAACGATGGCATGCTGATCGCCACGGTAGGCGCCGTCGTCGGCGGCCCAGTAGAGGGCTGCATGGCCGGCAGTGAGGGAACGCACGCGCAGGCGGACCTCAACGGGGCCGGGGACGTCGATGGGCGGGGACTGGAAGTACGGGTCCTCGCCCTCGTAGCTGACCACAAGGCAGCCGTTGGCGAGCCCGAACCCGGTGCAGTGGTTCAAGGCTTCCCAGTCCGTGGTGTCGCGATCGAAGCGCCATTCCAGGAGGGGGGGCTCGGTGGCGGCCGCGGCCAGTGCCTCGAGTTCGGATGCGGGCAGGAAGGGGATATCGAGTACGTGCGCATCCCAGTAGTGGGGTCCGCAGCTCCAGACGTTCATGCGCGCCCGGGAAGACGTTGCCGGGGCCCAGCCGCGCCCCCTCCACACCTGCCAGTCCGGGGTCAGGCCGAGGGGTGCAGGAACGTACTCGGCGCCCTCGGCGGTGGTGAAGCCGAAGGAGATGCCCTCGGGGCCGAGGAGGTCCCTGCCGTCCACCTCGATGGCCTCGATACGGGCCGGGTCCAGGGCGACCCGGCAGCGGTACCGCTCTCCTTCGACGGCGAAGACCCGTGCCTGATCCCGGTCCAGCCAGCGCACGGTGAGTCGCGGCAGGTTCTCGGGGGGAAGGGTCCCCCAGTCGGGAGCGGCAGAAAGGGGAGTGGCTGTTCCCATGATGACTCCTGTGATGGAGGCCATAGCGGCGGCACGCCGCAGGGAGTGTCGGTCCATCCGGTTGCCGCGGCGTGGGCGCGGTGCGCCTGGTTCCGAGGTCTGTGCCATGTGCCGTTCCCTGTACACGTCCGTTTGCCCGGTGTTGAGACCGCTCCGGAGGTCGGAAGCGCGGCGCTTGCCGAGCCGGCGCCTCCGTACGAGTAGCGCCGGGCGGCAGGATGGCAAGGGGACAGGGAAAGGGAGCGGGAAGGGAAACGGACACCTACGGACGCAACGGACACCTACGGAGGAAGAGCCGCGGCTGCGGGGTGCCCGGTGCCTGTCCCCCAGTCCTCCCCCAGTCCCCTGCCTGTCTCACGGCTGGGGCCGCAGCAGTTCTTCGAGGCTGTAGCGGATGTAGCCTCCCCGATGCGCGTTGGCGGGGAGTCCATGGGCGACCCAGATGCGTCCCTCCTGCGGGCGAATGGCCACGGAGTGCAGGGTAATGATATTGGCCGCGGAGGCGATGGCCGCGGTGGGGGTGCGGAGGCGTCTGTTCAAGACCGAGCGGATGTCATCGGGGTTTGTTCCGATGCTGGAGTTGAGGACGAATCCGTCGGTTTGGCGTGTCACCTCGACGGTTTCGGCATCGTAGGTCACCACGGCGGCATCCGCGGACCGGGTATTTGTGCGTGTCTGTCCGATCACCATGGCCTGTCCCCTCATCCGTGGGGTTTCGCGCAGGATCCGGATGGCGTCGTCCACGCTTCCCGCCTTCTGCGCGATGATCCGTTCCAGGATGAGGGTGGGGACACCAGAGGAATTCGTGGCATAGCCGCCGCCCAGGTTGTTGGCGACGAAGAGGCCTTTCTCGTTGAAGAAGGTCCACCCTCCCAGGATGCCCGCCCAGCCCACGCTGACGAAGGCATGGCCGTCCTCCCGGCGCGGATTCACCGCCAGGACGACGACGCATTCCCGGGTGTTTTCGAGCCCCCAGTAGTCGAAATTGCGTCCGATTTCCATGCGGCCGTCCGGCGTTGCCTGTCCGAAGGCCACGAAGGCAGTACAGCCGCGGAGTCCGCGGATGTCGCCCTCGCACTGGGCATAGAGGAGGACATCCTCGTCGATTCCGGCAGCGGCCGCGCACGCCGCGAGTTCCCTTCGGTACCACTCCGGGAGGGAGGGTTTCATCCGCCGTGTCCGTTGCAGGCGTTCCGGCGCCTGTTCCTCCCAGCCGTACTCACTCTCGACGTAGTCTCCGATCATGGCGCGGATGGACTGCCGCAGGATCCGGCCGTGGTCCGCGCCGATCTCCTCGGGGGTCCCCTGCAGGCGCACCACCCGGTCCCTCGAACGACCGTCGGCCGCAGGCTCGGACTGTGCCGCGGCGATGGCGGATACGGCCAGCAGGATCCGAATGGCGGCGGGCAGGAAGCGGCGTAGCGGGCATGCGCGGGCTGTGTGGAGCATGGTCGGCCTCGTGCGAAAGATCCGTGCCCATACCATAGCACCTTCCCCGGGAGCGGCACGCGCCTTTCCCCCGGCGGCGCCTTGCCTGTGGCGGCGGGCGGCGCCCGGGAATGCCTCAGTGAATACGGAACGGCTCAGCGGGAGCTTCGCCCTCCAGGGGAACCGGCTCAGCAGGAGCTTCGCCCTCCAGGGGAACCGGCTCAGCGGGAGCTTCGCC
>JAFGRS010000967.1 GCA_016935045.1 Lentisphaeria bacterium
GGGAATGCGGTCAGACCGGGGGAGTCACTGATCGTTTCAGGAATGATCTCTGCTCGCAATGTGTGCCCGCAGGGACGCGGGCGCTCCAGACTACTGTGAGACGATCGGTGAGTGCTGTTCCCCACGAAACCGACCGCGTAGGCAGATCTGTGTTGACGAGCCCGGCGGGAGCGATCTCCCGGACGTCGTCGACATGGCGGCAGGCAGCGACAGAAGGCATGGAAATCTGACACCGTGTCACAGGCACTCCAATTCGCGTTCTCCGGCATCACCGTGGGGAGCATCTACGCGATCGTCGCCATCGGTTTCAACATCATCTACAGCACCACCGGCGTGATCAACTTCGCGCAGGGCGAATTCGTCATGCTCGGTGGCATGACGGCGGTCAGCCTGATGCCGGTATTCCCGCTTCCCATCGCCATTCTCGCCGCCGTGGTCATCGTCATGATCTGCGGGGGGCTTCTCGAAGTCGTTTTCTTCCGCCGCCTGCGGCAACCCTCCGTCATGCAGATGATCGTCATCACCATCGGGCTGTCCATCGTCATCCAGGAGGCCGCCCTGCACATCTGGGACGAACAGGTCCGCTCCCTGCCCTACTTCACCGGCACTGCCAAGACTTCCATCCGCGTCCTCGGCGCCGGCATCTCCCCGCAGGTCCTGTGGGTCCTGGGGACCCTCAGCCTGGCCGTCCTGGGACTGCACCTCCACTTCCGCTACACCATGGCGGGCAAAGCCATGCGCGCCTGTGCCTCGAATCGCGAGGCGGCCCTGCTGGTGGGCATCGACACGACCACCATGCGCACCATGGCCTTTGTGCTGAGTGCGGGCCTGGGCGCCCTGGCCGGCTGCGTCATGTCCCCCATCACCATGACCCATTACGACATGGGCACGGGGTTGGCCATCAAGGGTTTCGCCGCGGCCATTCTGGGCGGCCTCGGAAACCACTCCGCCGCGCTGTTGGCCGGCCTGGCCGTCGGCTTGGCCGAGTCCTTCAGCGTCTCGTTCCTCCCCGCGGCGTACAAGGACGCCGTGGCGTTCGCCATTCTCATTGCCATCCTCTTCATACGGCCGCATGGGCTCTTCGGCTCCGCGGACGTCGGCAGCTCCGCACGGGAGTTCTGATGCGCGACCGGTCACCCATGATGGGCATCGCGGTCCTGGCGCTCCTGGTGCTTGCGGCGCAGTTGGCTGCCCGGGCGCTGGGCAGGGAGTACTACCTGACCCAGTTGACCATGGCGGCCTACTACACCATGGTTGTCATGGGCCTGTGCCTGGTGATGGGGTATGCCGGCCAGATCTCCCTCGGGCACGGCGCCTTCTTCGCCATCGGCGGGTATACGACGGCCATCCTGACCACCCGGGACCTGGGCCAGACCCTCTCCCCGGGCACGCGCGAACTCCTGCTGCGCCTGCACCTCCTCACGGCCCGCACCGACCTCTATGGGACCCACCTCACCAGCATCTCCCCCGGCATCGCCTGCGTCGCGGCACTGCTGCTGGCCGCCGCCGTCGCCTGCGCGGTCGGGTACCCCACCCTGCGGCTCAAGGGCCACTACCTCGCCATGGGGACCCTAGGCTTCGGGCTCATCGTCTATCGCCTGCTCCTCGGAACCGAATTCGCCGGCGGCGCGGACGGCATCGTCTCCGTCCCCCCCCTGTCCATCGCGGGGCCCCTCCGCATCACCGGCGCAAGGGACCACCGCGTGGTCAACTACTACATCGCCTGGGGCCTGGCGCTGGTCCTGCTCACCACCATCGTGAACATCACCAACTCCCGCGTCGGACGCGCTCTCAAGAGCATCCATGCAGGGGAAACGGCCGCCAACGCCATGGGCATCAACACCGCCGGCTACAAACTCAAGGCCTTCATCCTCAGCGCCGTCGTCGCGGCACTGGCCGGTTCCTGCTTCACCCACTACAACGGCGGCATCGACCCCTCCGAAGCCGGAGTCATGAAGTCCGTCCGCTACGTGGCCCTCGTCGCCGCCGGCGGCATGGCCAATGCCTGGGGCGCCCTGATTGTCGGGGCCAGCCTGACATTTCTGTCTCTGCGGGGTTGCTTCGGCAGTTTTGACCATGCCGTGTTCGGCATTCTCCTGATCGCCATCATGTCCCTCGCGCCGGATGGACCCCTCCGCCCCCTGGGGCGGCTCCTCCAGCGACCCTTCCGCCGCCGGCGCAGCGCAAATCCATCCGCGCCGCAATCCAGCCCGGGGCATTGACCGCGTATGGTACCCGATACCGCCAACTCAGCAGCAACAGCCCGGAACGCAGCGCCCCATCCCACACCCCGGAAACACCCGGAACCGGCACACCCCTGCACAACCCCTCCCCGAAGCACACCCCCGGGACCGCCAACCACGGACAACGGCTTCCTCCTGCACGTCCAGGGCCTGGAACGGCACTTCGGCGGCGTCGTCGCCCTCCACAACGTCTCCTTCGCTGTCCGACCCGGGCAAATCAAGACCGTCATCGGCCCCAACGGCGCGGGAAAGACCACCCTCTTCAACGTCATCTCAGGACTCCTGCCGGCGGCAAGGGGAAGGGTCCTCTACGAAGGACGGAACATCCTCGGTCTCAAGCCTTTCCAGATCGCACAGCGGGGCATATCGAGGACCTTCCAGAACCTGAGTCTCTTCGGCAACATGAGCGTGGGCGAGAACGTCATGGTGGGACGGCACTGCCGCACCAGCCGGGGCATTCTATCCGCCATCCTGCGCAGCCCGTCGCAACGGCGCGAGGAACGAGAGGTCCGTTCGGACGCCATGGCAATCCTCGAGGTGGTGGGCCTGGCGGAGAAACGGGAGGAACCCGTTTCCGCTCTCAGCTTCGGTCAGCGCCGCCTGGTGGAACTGGCCCGGGCCCTGGCCACCCAGCCGCGGCTGCTGCTGCTGGACGAGCCGGCCAGCGGGCTCAACACCAAGGAGACGGAGGACCTCGGGGGTGTCATCCGGGGCATCCGCGACCAGGGCATCACCGTCCTGTTGGTTGAACACGACATGTCCCTGGTGATGGACATCTCCGACAGCATTCTGGTGCTGAACTACGGCGAGCCCATTGCCGAGGGCGACCCCGCGACGATCCGGAACGATCCGCAGGTGGTCGCCATCTACCTGGGA
>JAFGRS010000968.1 GCA_016935045.1 Lentisphaeria bacterium
GGGACTCGCCGTGCCCCGCTGCCGCAACCAAAAACAACAGAGCAGCCCTCCGGGGATATGCAGACACCATATTCGTCGGGGCTGCCGTTTCCCCCTGCCCACTGGCGGAACGGGCCCGCGCATGGCACATTGCGGTGGTGGCGGCATCGGCCCCGCGCGGGTCCCAACCCCGGATCGGCTGTGCCTGGCTCGAACAAGGAGTGTGCGAGATGACCCCCCTGACACGTCGTCGTTTCCTCTGCCATGCCGCGGGTGCGGTTGGCGGGGGAATGGTCCTGGGCCGGGCCCTCGGGGAGGCGACGAGGGAGCGCCCACCGAATTTCATCGTCATGATGGCGGACGACTTGAGCGCCGACGAACTGGGGTGCTACGGACACGCCGAACACCGCACACCGACTCTCGACGGACTGGCGGCGACGGGCGTCCGCTTCGAGACCTGCTACGCCTGCCCGATCTGCCACCCTTCGCGCTTCATGATCATGACCGGTCAGTACGGCCACCACAACGGAGTCTACAACTTCCCCGAACGACGCGGCGGCCCCGAACCCGGAAGTCCCGAGGACGATATCGCGCGCAAGCGGACCTTCGCCCACCTGCTCAAGGACGCGGGCTACGCGACGGCGATGGTGGGCAAATGGCAGCTCTCCGGGAAGATCCCGACGCTGGTGCACGAGGCGGGATTCGACGAGTACTGCATGTGGGCCTACCGGCACAACCTGCCGGAGGGGGTCGAGCACACCGGTACATGGGAAGGCAAACCGGACGCGAAAACGGGGCGCTACTGGGGCCCTTCCATCGTCCAGAACGGCACCTACCGACCCCCGAAGGCGGATGACTACGGACCGGATGTCTTCACGGACTACGCCATCGATTTCATGCGGCGTCACCGGGACCGGCCGTTCCTCGTCTACTACCCCATGGCCCTCACCCACGCGCCCCATTACAGCACCCCCCACACGACCCGCACCGAGGCGGACCGCACCAAACACGCCCCCGAAAACTGGCAGGCCAACGTCGAGTACGCCGACCACATCACGGGACGACTGGTCAAGGCCCTCGAGCAACTCGGCCTGCGCCAAAACACCGTCGTGTTCTTCACCGGCGACAACGGCACGGGAGGACGGGGCAAGGGACAACCCACCGAACGCGGCGCCCGGGTCCCCATGATCGTCAACGGCCCCGGCCGGGTCCGACCCACGGGCGTCTGCCCGGCCCTGGTGGACCTCAGCGACATCCTGCCGACCCTGGCGCAACTCGCGGGCGCCAGTGTGCCGGCGGACCGTCCCATCGACGGACACAGCTTCGCCCACCGCCTCGCGGAACTCCCCGGCCGGGACCGGGAGTGGATCTACAGCTACATCGGTGACCGACGCATCCTGCGCGACAGCCGCTGGCTCCTCGAAGACAACTCGCCCCTTCACCCCGGACGCCTCTACGATTGCGGCTCGTGCCGGGACGGATCCACGTACCGGGACGTCACGGACGCGGACGCCCCCGAGGTGCTCGCCGCGCGTGCTCGCTTCGCGGCCCTCCTGGCGCAACTCCCGGTGCCGGTCCTGGCCGAGGATGGACCCGCCGCCGCTCTGAAAAGCCGCAAGGAGGCCGCGAAGGCAGCCCTGGAATCCGCCTCGCCATGGACCGCCGGCGCCCTGGGCGACGCATCCCTGTGGCGACCGCAGGGCAAGGCCCTCCGCCTCGATGCCGGCGCGGGGGGCCTGCGCCTGCAGACGGACGCGACGGGCCAGCGCGGCGTCGCCGTGTCCGACGGGTATTACCATCTTCCGGAGGGGGCAAAGACGATGCGCGTCACCGCCTCGGGTCTGACGGCGCAGACCACCTGGATGATCAAACTTGCCGCCCGGGAAGCGGTGCGCAGCGGCGGCAATGCCTTCGCCGCCCACACCACCGAGTCCGGTGAGGCCGGGACCTTCGACCTGCCCCTCGATCCCGAGGTCCTGCGCCGCCCCGGGTATCCCTGGACCCTCAAACTCGGGGTGACCGGACCGGAGGGAGCCTCGGTGCGCTTCGAACGCATCGAGTTCCTGCCCTGAGCCGCCGGGGAAAGAGGTGATCATGCCAAGCGCTTCGCGGCGGGAGTTCCTGGCGGCAGGAGGATTGCTGGGGCTGGGCGCGGGGGTCGCGTCCCCGCCGGCGTCCGCGCAGGGAGAGGCCGGACCGGAGCCGTTGCCCCTGATCCACGTGACGGACCTCTTCCACCCCCACGGCGATCCGGACGACCACTTCGACCTGGCAGTGGCCTACGCCCTGACCCAGCGGGGGTGTTTCGACCTGCGCGGCGTGATCATCGACTACCCACCGGATTTCCGGGCCGGGGACCCGGCTGTCGTGGCCGTGACCCAGATGAACCGGCTGACCGCACGGGCCGTACCGGTGGCCATCGGGACTTCCCGGAGACTCGCCCACCGGCGCGACACGATGCCCGATGCGCCACCCCGGGAAACGACGGCCATCCGCTTCCTGACCGATCACCTGCGCGCCTCGGCACGACCCGTCGCGCTGGTGTGCGTGGGATCCGCGGCCGATATCATCGTCGCCGCCCTCCGCGAACCCGGCCTCTTTGCCGAGAAATGCGCCGGCGTCTGGCTCAACAGCGGCTCGGCACACGACAACCCGGCCGACCCCACCCAGCTCGAATTCAATGTCCGACTCGATCCGGCAGCCTACGCGGCCATGTTCGACCTGCCCTGCCCGCTGCACTGGTTCCCGTGCTGGGACACCACCGAGCAACGCCGGAGCGGTCCAGCCGGGAGTTTCTACTGGCTGCCTCACCGCGACGCCTTCGAGGGAATCTCCGAGGGACTCGCAAGCTACTTCGCCTACATGTTCGGCAAGTCCTCGGACCCCAAGTGGTTGCGGACCATGCGGCAGGGCCCGGATGGCGCCCTGTGGGCGAAGATCCTCGACGGCCGGCGCGGGATGTGGTCCACGGCCAGCCAGCTCGCGGCCGCGGGACTCACGGTGGCCGCGGACGGAGCGATCCTCGACGCGGCAACCGCCGGCGACAGGGCTGCCTTCCGGGAGGTCCCCGTCCGCGTGCACTGCACGGAGGACGGACGGACATCCTGGCAAAAGGCCGAGCAGACAACGGGACAGTGGATGCCGGCGGTCGCCGACCCGGCCACCTACCCAACCGCCATGACCCGAGCCGTCGCTACACTGCTGCAGGAACTGCGCTGACCCGCCCGCCCGGGAGTGGACCGGAAATGCCCGAGGATCGCGCGGCGTCACCCGCAGCTCGTTCGCCAACGCTGCCACATCCTCCGCCCTTGGGCCCGGTCCGAACAGACTCTCCCGACACCCTGCCAGGCTCTGGCCACAGAACTCGGTTGGATTTGGGGTGTGGAACAGGCGTCTCGCCTGTTTTTCTGGCAGCGCAGGCGGAACGCCCGCGCCACTCCGGGGACATCCGACCGAGTTCTGTGGCCAGAGCCGCCAGGGCTTCGTCCGCAAGCGTAACGGCCGGGTAGGCAGGAGCAAGGAGATTCGGCCGACGGTTCGCGCGCGCATGGGGTCGTCCGCGGCATCGTCCGCACGTCCCGGGGCGCCATCGGGCCTGAGGGGACCTCAGGGGGCTCCCGGGCTCCCCGGACTGCCGCCAGTGCCGTGAGCATGAGTGCGTGCCTGGGACGAGAGGGCGAACTCCTGCCCGACCGCAGACCGGGGCTCGATGAGCCATACCACATGGAGGCAGGATTCCTTTGCACCGCCGGGCGGATGTCAGCTCCGTAGGTCCCCATGCCGCACGAGTTCTGCCACACCGCATGTGTCCACCCGAGAACCCCGGGGACATGGCTGCTTGCA
>JAFGRS010000969.1 GCA_016935045.1 Lentisphaeria bacterium
GCGCCCTCCTCGTGCCTTGCGGATGACCATGCGGCGCCTCGCCAAAATGTGAAGTTATTCCCGTGCGGACCCTTAGGGATCCGTGGCCTGGGTCGCCTCCTCTGCCGCGATGCGTCGCAGGTAGGCGCCGTATTCGGACTGGGGGGTCCGTTCCGCGAGCCTCCGTAAGGCATCGAGGCCGATGAAGCCGCGGCGGTAGGCGACCTCTTCCAGGCAGGCGATCTTGAACCCCTGCCGTGCCTCGATCGCATGGATGAAGGAACTGGCTTCGAGGAGCGCGGTGGGGGTACCGGTGTCGAGCCAGGCGATGCCGCGTCCCAGGCGGGTGACGGTGAGGGTCCCCTCCCGCAGGTAGAGGCGGTTGAGGTCGGTGATTTCGAGTTCCCCCCGGGCGGAGGGCCTTAGCGACTGCGTCTTGCGTACCACGTCGGGGCCGTAGAGGTAGAGTCCGGGGACGGCGTAATGGCTCCTGGGACGCGCGGGCTTCTCCTCGATGCTGATGACCTGTCCCTCCCGGTCGAATTCCACCACGCCGTAGCGCTGGGGGTCGCTGACGGGATAGCCGAAGATCCGGGCGCCGCCCCGGAACTCCCCGACGATGGTGTCCAGGTTCATGCGGCCGTAGAACAGGTTGTCGCCGAGAATCAGAGCCACCGGCCCGCCGGCGATGAACTCCTCGCCGAGGAGGAATGCCTGGGCAATGCCCTCGGGTTTCGGTTGCACCAGGTAGCGGATGCCGATGCCCCACTGACTGCCGTCCCCCAGCAGGTCCTGGAAGCGGGGGATGTCCCTCTCCGTGCTGATCAGGAGGATCTCTCCCACTCCCGCAAGCATGAGAGTGCTGAGGGGGTAGTAGATCATGGGCTTGTCGTAGACCGGCTGGAGCTGCTTGCTGGCGACACAACTCAGGGGGTACAACCGCGTCCCGGCGCCGCCGGCAAGCACGATCCCTTTCATGGCATGCTCCTGTTCTTTACGGATCGCCCCATCTCTTCCTGGACCGCCCGCGCCCGCCTGTCCGGACAAGTGTCTGCGTCGCGCATGCGACAGGCAGGCGCGGACAGGGCCTCGCGGGCACAGATGGCGCCTTTCCCGCCTCCGCGACCGCCCGCCGCGACAGAAAGCGGTGACACCTGTCCGCACGATATGCCGGCAACCTCCCCGCCGCAAGGGCCGCGCGGCGTCGGCGACCCGGGCGCGATCCGGCCGGGGCTCTTGTGCGCCGGGCAGGGGCCACCTATGTTGCGGTGTATGCGGCAGTGTGTCCGGCGGACCATGGGGTGCGCCGCAGTGCAGACGTAGCGGGAGAGACGCAGATGAGTCCGAAGGCGGCGACGGATGAGGCCATTCCCGAAGTGACCATGGCCAACACGAAGAAGGACCTTTTCGATGCCTACGCGGCGGCCAGGGAGCTTCTGCTGAAGAAGGAGCAGGAGCTGCTCTCCGCGGAAGAGAACCGCAGGCGGCTCGAGAAGAAGGCGGCGGTGGCCGCGGCGGAGGCGGAGAGTTCGCGGGATCCCGTGCGCAGGCTGCACGAGTTACGGGCGGACATCAGCCGCCAACTCAGCGAATTGGCGCAGCGTTTCGAGGACGAGATGGAGGCATTCGGCAAGGTGCAGTCGGCCGTGACCCAGAAGCGCGGGGAGATCGAGGAGCTGTATGGCATCGAGACCGGGGCCGGCGATCTGGCGGCCCTCCTCCAGGCCCAGCAGGCGCGGAAGTCCGCCTTCGAAACGGAAATGGCCGGCCGCAGGGAGCAACTCGAACAGGAAATCGCCGCCACCCGCGCGGAGTGGGAGACCGAGAAGACCCGGCACACCGAACAGCTTCACGAAGAAAAGGAACTCCTCGACAAGGCCCGAAAGCGGGACCGGGAGGAGTACGACTACGCCCTCAAGCGCGAGCGCGAACAGCGCCGCAATGCCCTCGCCGACGAACTCGCGACACTCGAAAAGGACATTGCCGGCCGCCGCGAGATCTTCGAGGCGGAGACTGCCGCCAAGGCGACCGAACTGGGCCGGCGGGAAGAGGAAGTCGCGGCCCAGGAGGCCGAGATCACCGCCCTGCGCGGCAAGGTGGCGGGGTTCCCCGAGGAACTGGCGGGGGCGGTCGAGGATGCCGTGCGGCAGACATCGGAACGCCTCACGGCCGACTTCGCCAAAACCCGGGAACTCATCGAGGCCCGCTTCGAGGGCGAGAAAAACGTCCTCCAGGGCCGCATCGAAGCCCTCGAGAGCCTGGCCAAGACCCAGAGGGAGCAGTTGGGCGCCCTGGCCGAGAAGCAGGAGAAGGCCTATGAGAAGGTCCAGGACATCGCCACCAAGGCAGTCGCCGCCGCCAAGAGGGAGGTGATTGCCATCCCGTCGGGACAGGGGAATCGGAGCGAGTCCGGCAAGGAGTAGGATGTTGGCGCGCAGGTGCCTCGGAGGCGGTACGACCGCCCCCGGGCGAGGTGTTGCGGACCATTGGGCCCGATGGGACTGCGCGCCGCCCGAGAACGAGCCGATACCCAACGGCGTCCCTTGCTCGGACATCTCCGCCGGCACGGCGGCTATCCCAGCGGCCGCGGCTCCCGGGTCACGAGGGTGATGCGGGCTCGTGGGCGGGGGTGTTCCGAGTCGCAGGCGAAGGAGACCGTGTTGGGTCCCGGCCCCAGGGGCGGCAGGGGCGTTGTCAGGGGGAAGGTCTCGCGGGTGTGGCCCTCCCTGGTGAAGACGGTGCCGGTGTTGCCGTTGATTTCGACGCGCCAGCCGCTTTCGAGGGTCACCGGGAAGACGACGGTGCGGCCATTGATCGTGAGGGCCGGGTCGCGCAGGCGGTTCGGCACGATGGGCAGCGCCCGGATGGGGCTCAGGAGCACTTCGGCGGCGCCATCCTCCGCGATGCCGTTGAGCCAGAGGTGCAGGGCCCGGACGCTGTCGTATTCCGTGCCGTGCCGGTGCAGCTTGTAGACGGCCCGGGCGTAGGGCCAGGAGAGGATGTCGTAGCGGTCACTTTCGGGCTCCACGAGTTCGACATAGCGCCAGCCGTGGAAGTCGACCGGGATGTAGGAATCGGAATAGGTATTGTAGTTGCCGCGGCTGCGGAGCTGCAGGTTGAGCCACTCCCCGCCGGCGTCGCCATGCACCCAGAGGCCGAGTGCCTGCGCCTGCCGCAGGTCCAGGCAGGGATCGAAGCCCTTTCCCCGCCGGAACCAGGATGCGGGCCGCGGCCGGTGGAAACGCTCGCCGTGATGCAGCACCGAGAAGGTATCGTCGGGCGCCGAGGATGGCACATGGCCGCCATCCCGAGCCCGATGGGCGCGGAATGCCGCCGCTGCGCCGCCTTCGGGACCGCCACCCGGTACGGGCGCCAACTCCCCGCTCATCCCCGGAGCGGCATCGGCATACTCGAAATCCTCGCCGCTGTTGAGGGTCTCCCGGACGGGTCCGTTGTCGGCGAATTCCGCCGGATCCAGAAAGGCGGCGAGGGTCACTCCGCCCGGGGCGTCGTAGTCGGCCACGGACCAGAGGGCTTCGAGGCGCAGATCCGGCGCCTGGACGGGGAACTTCCCCTGCACGCTCCACGCCGGACCGCCCTGTCCGGGCAGGGCCGTATGCCAGGTGTGACGGTGGAGGCGGTGGAAGACGGGCCGCTCCCCCGCGCCGTCGACCAACTCGAACTCCGCCCCCGGCAGACCGAGCTCGGCGCGGAGCGCGGGGGAAAGCACCCCCTGCCGGCGCACGGCTTCGTGCCGGCGGAAGACCTCGCCCAGGGCCCGCAGATGGGGCGTTGCGCGCACGCCCTGGGGCGAGAGTCCCTGCAGCGAGAAGCCGATGTCGTGGGCCAGGGCCTTGACGCAGAGGTAGGCCGCGTCGTCGGCGAAGGTGGTTTCGTCCTTGGGGCCGGTGCTGACGCGGGGCGCCCACCAGCCGAGGTGGCCCGGCAGGAAGATGGGGCCGAAGTTGGCGTTGGACCGGCAGTGCAGGTCGATGAAGTGCCTGTGGCCCCGGGAGGGGTGGTCCCAGGCCCCCATGCGCGAGCGCAGGAACCAGAGGTGGTGCAGAAAGGCCGCCATCTCCATGATGATGGGGCGTTCGAGGCGGCGGAAGACCTCGAAGGCGAAGCGCCCGCCGTAATGCCAGCGTCCCTCGTCGCCGTTGCCCAGGATGTGGGCTCCGTCCAGGCCGTCGAGGTAGACCATGTCGAAGCCGGCCGTGTCGATCAGCGTGGCGATGTTGGCGGCGATCTCGGTGAACAGGCTCGAATCGCCGCCCGGAGCAAACATGCCCCAGCAGGCCTTGAGATGGCCCACCGGGGACCCCGCCCGGTGCGGCGCCGGACGCGTTCCGTAGGCCCCGCGCACGCAGTCCGTCAGGGCATGGGGAGGCTCTCCGCGGACGCCGCGGTAGTCGATCAGTTCCTGGTCGATCCTGAGGGTCATGCTGTGCCGGGTCGAGTAGTTCGCATGCAGCGGCATATGGCCCGTGGGTTCGAGGACGGGGACGATGTCGGCGGCGGTGTCCAGGTCCGCCGCGAGGGTGAAGTGGTGGTCGCATCCCAGGCGGGGGTCGGCAACGGGAGTGACGTAGCGGCTGTTCTTGGCGATGCTGAAGGAAAGGGTGTGGAGGCCGGCCTTCAGGCCGGCGCCGTGGAGGCGGTCCACCACGGCCCGGACGCTGTCGATCCCCCGCGGAAACACCCCGGGGCCCGGGTCGTAGTCCCCCAGGCGAAATGCCCCGCCGCCGCAGAAGTGGAGCTGGCCCACCCCGAAGTCGCGGCAGAGCCCGATCCAATCGTCCACCGTCTCCTCGGACGCCACCCCGAAGAGATAGGACCCGCCTCTGTCCGGGGCGTCCAGTGCCCATGGCCCCCCCAACGGCGAGTGCGGCAGGTCGGGGGCCGCGGCCACCACGGCCTGCAGGGCGGCGCGAAGTTCACAGAAGCGCTGCGCCACGACCGCCACGCTGGCCCCGATACTGCCGAAGCGCGGGTAACACGCCGCCGTCAAACGTTCCTGGGGTCCCGGCACCGCGTCGACCCGCGCGCGCAGATTCCGCGATACGGCGCAGGCGCAGAACGCCTCCGCGTCGGCGCGGGAGCACGGGGTGAGGGGGATGTCCAGGAAATCCAGCCGGTCGTACGCAGCGGCCTCGACCTCGGCCACGCTGAGCACGAGGCCGTTGCGGGAGGCCTCGACGTCGAGGCACAGGAGCGTCCCGTCCTCGAAGGTGAGGCGGAGCGTCCGCCCCCGCAGGCTGGCCCGCGTCGGGTGGAACGTCTCCCCCCGCCGCCGAACCGCGGCCACGGGAGACCCCGGCTGCGCCAGGAGATCGGCGCCCCGGGCCGAGTCCCGAAAACAGACGTTCCGCCCACACCCGTCGATGCCCCACTGGAAGGTCGCCGTCTCCAGACTGATCATCGAGCCACCTCTTGACGCCGCGGATCACCCGGCGCGAAGCAGAACCGATCCGTCTTGCCGTGCGGGAATGTGACCGGCGCCGCAGGTCCTGTCAAACGCTGCCGCACACCGGGGGCATGACGGAATGGCCGGCAGAGTGAACCACGGCAGGGCGTCTTGCCCGGAAAAGGCAGATGGGATCCATGGCGTTTTCTCCGGCACCGCTTCCTCCTCCATCACCGTCATTCCGGGGCGGGCGTCCCTGCCGGAGTCCCGCGTTCACGCGGAAGCGGCCGCGACGCTTCAGCGAGCGAAGGAAGGGAGGGGACGTGGGACGGGGGCTGAAGCCCCGAAGAACTGTCCGCCCAAAGACGGTACTCCGACCGCGCGTATCCTCCCCCCGCCGGAGGATCCTGCCGGTTTCTGGGACAGCGCCTGTCGAGGAGGTATAGTAGCACGGAATGCACTCGTCCCGGTGGCCATGCCGCGGTCGGCAGGACGCGCCGCGGGGCGGTGTCGGCGGGATGAGGTGCGGGTATGGTGCGGCATGGCGGATGCAGGCCGAGGCGGCCCCAACGGGGGTTCCTGAACCGGGGGGTGGTGCTGATGGCAGTCGCCGGGGTCGCGACGGCGTGGGCGGGCATTCCCCTCGATCACCTGCGGTCCGCCCGCAGGCCGGCCTTCCGGGAGGGGCACACGCTGCTGCCCCTGACCCGCTGGGGGTGGGGTCTGTCGTTCGAAGCCAACGTCGAGCTGGCCGAGCACTGGGGGTATGCCCTCGAACTCGGGGAAGCCAATGCCCGCCTGGCCGCATCCCTCGACGATCCCGAAAGTCGGGCAGCGAAGCTCTGTGCCCTGACCGCGCGGGACCCGGTCCGCTATCCGCTGTCCGCCCTGGTGTACCGTGCCCCTTTGGACAAGGCCTTCCGGGAGAGTCTGCCGGAGGAGGTGTGGTGTCACGAAGCCGACGGCGCGCTTCCCGACGGCAAGCGCGTCTGGTCGCCGCTGGCGCCGGAGACCGTCTTTGCGGCCGCGGGCCGGGCGGCGGCCGAACCCCTCGCACGGGTCCGGGCGACGTGTCCCGTCGCCATGCTGCTGAACGGGGGCGAGTATGCCCTCAGTGTGGAAGGCCACCACCGCGCCGTCTGGGAACGGGACCCGGCGGTGACGGCGGCCAAGGGGGAACGGGACTGGTTCTCCTTCATCTCCGCCTGCAAGGCACGCCAGGAACTCCCCATCTCGGAAACCGTCCGCAGGGCAGTCCCCGACCGCCGCCTCTACATCTACTACCACACCTCGGGGTGCCCCCAGCGCAACCAGTACGAAGGTTGGGACCGCTGGGCCTGGGACTACGCCGACATGCGCCCCATCTCCGACCTTCCCAACAGCTCGATCTACTACCTCCACTTCAACAGCGGCTGGACCGGCGCCACCGACATGCTCACGCAGACCCTCAATACCACCGGACGCAACATCGCCCTCGGCCAGCCCCTCTCCTACAACTGGCTCAACGGGGGCTGGGACCGAGAGAAACTCGGAGAGCGTGCCCTGTCCCCCCTCGACCTGTACATGGGATACCTCAAGTGCACCTACACGGCCGGCATGATCGGCGGCGTGGCCGGGTACTTCGCCTACCCGAAGGGCGGCTTCGACGCGGATACCGGGGACGAAGTCCCGCACTGGCTGGCTCAGATCATGATCCTGGCGCATGCCCAGGCTCTGTTCTCGCATCACGAGGACCTTCTGCGCCAAGGCAACCTGCTGCCCGGACCGTCGGCACACCGCTGGTCGGCCGACCAGCCGGCCTACGAGTTCCCCGTGACCCGGCCGGGATGCCGGGTGGTGGCCCGCCGACACCGCGGCCGGCCCGAATGGCTGCTCTGCGCCTGGCAGATGGAGGGGGAGGAAGGACCGGCCGCCATCGAACTCCCGGAAGCCGGCACGGTCGAAGTGCAGGCCCGCCGCTGCGGCAGCGTCTACCGAATCCGCCTCATCGACGGCACGCCGCGGGCGCAATGGCTGGACCGCAACGGCATGGCCCCCACCGCGCAGGAGTGAGGGCCGACGGGGGACGGCAGACGGCAGACAGCAGCAAGGTCCCGCTCCGCGGCCGGCGGGGCCGAGCTTACGAATCGTCCTGCAATCGATGGGAACGCCCGCGTCCCTGCGGGCACACTCCGGGATGTACAGACTGCTCCGGGACGATCCGTGTGTCGGTCCGGCGCAGAAGGAGAACTCATGAAACGGGTTGGCTCGGTGATCGGACTCAGGCCTGAGAAGATGGAGGAATACCGCCGCCTGCACGCGGCCGTGTGGCCGGACGTACTGACCCGGATCCAGGCCAGCCACATCCGCAACTACTCGATCTACCTGCGCCGACTCGACGACGGACGCACCTACCTCTTCAGCTACTTCGAGTACGTCGGCGCCGACTTCGACCGGGACATGGCCGCCATGGCAGCCGACCCCGTCACCCGGGAGTGGTGGGCGGTCTGCAAGCCCTGCCAGATCCCCCTCGATGACCGTGCCGAGGGCGAGTGGTGGACGGACATGGAGGAGGTCTTCCACCTGGACTGATCCAGCCAGGCCGCCCGACGACCGTGCGGCCGACGGGCCCCCAACCGGTACGGCGGGTGGCCCCAACCGCCCGCGGAATGCCTCGGTGGAAACTGCCGCCAACGAGACCAGGAAGCTCGCGGTACGCTCGCGCTCCAGTGGGCGGGAGGCTCGCGAGCTAGGGCTGTTTCAACATCCGGCGAATCGGTTCCCGCCGCCACTGTCCTTGCGGCAGTGGAGCGCCGATTCAGGGTGATGGAGCGCGGCCGCTCCCCCTCCCCGCCCTCCTATCGGCGCTCCACCGGGACAAGCCCGGCGGCGGCGTTTGGATCTTGAAACAGCCCTGGCCCGGGCCGGTACGCGATTGCGAAAGGGGTGTTGCGGGGCTACACTTAGCGATGGCCTGAGCCGGGCTCACGCAGCCGCAGGGGGTATGCGGGCCGGCACCCCGATCGCAACGGAGGACACACCCATGGGACGCGACGATGCGCCGGTTTCCGGTGACTGGGAGGAGTCCCCTGCCCAGAGGCACCGCTTCGGCAGACCCCCGCCCCTGCCGCCGATCCGGAGCCGGACGGTGGCCCTGACCGGGATGGCGGCCGCCGCGGTCCTGGCGGCGGTGGTTTCCCTGCCGCTGTGGATCTGGTTCTTCTGGCGCATCGAGCCGCCCACCGGCCAGGTGGCCGTCCTGATCCGCAAGACCGGGCATGACCTTCCCGCCGATCAGGTCATCGCCCTCGAAGCGGGGCAGAAGGGCATCCAGCTCGATGTCCTGCCCGAGGGGCGCCACTGGCGCAATCCCTACACCTGGAGTTCGCTGCTGGTCGAGATCACCGATATCCCGGCCGGACAACTCGGCGTCCAGGTGCGCCTCTATGGCCGCGATCCCCGTCCCGGCGCCATCATCGCCGTTGACGGCGAGAAGGGAATCCTGGCGGACATCCTGCGTCCGGGAAAGTACCGCATCAACCCGCACGCCGTGGACGTGCGCATCGTGGCTGCGGTGAGCATCCGGCCGGGGAGCGTCGGGGTGGTGACCTCCCTGGTCGGGGCGGACATCCTCGGTGAGGAGGCCCCCGCCGGGGACCGCAACGACTTCCTGGTCGGCGCAGCAGCCAA
>JAFGRS010000970.1 GCA_016935045.1 Lentisphaeria bacterium
CCATGTCCCCGGGGTTCTCGGGTGGACACATGCGGTGTGGCAGAACTCGTGCGGCATGGGGACCTACGGAGCTGACATGCGCCCCTCCTTCGCCTGGCCGGTTTACTTTTGGGGTCGAAGTGCTAACCTATCGGTCTCGTGCATTTCTGTGCTGCGTAGGAAACAAACACGTTGCATGGTGGAGATCGACCCGTGAAAAGCTGCCTCCCTGGGAACGTCCGCAATTTCGTCCTTGCCGGCCATGCCGGCGCCGGGAAGACGACGCTGGCGGACCTGATGCTGTTCAAGTCCGGCGCCGTCACCCGCAGAGGCAGCGTCGACCAACGCAGCAGTGTCTCCGATTTCCGGCCCGAGGAGCAGGAGCGCAAGAGCAGCATCTTCTCGTCCGCCCTGAACTGTCCCTGGCAGGAACACCATTTCTTCTTCATCGACACACCCGGTTACCCGGACTTCTGCGGCGAGGCCATCGGCGCCATCCGGGTGGCGGACCTGGTGCTCATCGTCGTGGACGCGGCACTGGGGATCGGTCCGGGGACGATCCGGGCCTGGCAGCAGGCGCGGGACTTCGGCATTCCGCGTGCCTTTTTCATCAACGGCTGCGACCGTGATCAGGCCGACTACCCGGGCATTCTCGACGCCATCCGCCACGCCTACGGAACGACCGTGTGCATCCCCTTCACGGTCCCGGCGGGGGAGAAGGCCGGCCTCACGGGAGTCACCTCCGTGCTGGGCGCGGACGCGGAGGGCGTGGACGAGATCCGCGAGGCCCTGATGGACACCGTGGCGGAGTCCGAGGAGGCCCTCATGGAGAAGTACCTCGAGGAGGGTGCGCTGAGCCCCGAGGAAGTCGCCCAGGGCCTGCACACGAGCATCCTCAAAGGCGCCATCGTGCCCATCTTCTGCGGCAGTGCCGAGAAGGACATCGGCGTGGCCGAGCTGATGGACGGACTCTGCAGCCTGTGTCCCGCACCGACGCGGGGAGCCCCGGTGCCCTGCGTCGAGGGCGAACTGGACCGCTCCTCCGGCGACGGGCTGGCGTACGTGTTCAAGTCGGTGACCGATCCCTTCATCGGCCAGTTGACCTTCCTGCGCGTCTACAGCGGCACCTTCTCCTCCGACAGTGAACTGCTCAACGTCACCCAGGGAGCGCGGGAACGCGTGGGGGCCCTGCTGCACATCAACGGCAAGGAACAGGTGTCGGTGGACCAGGCGGGGCCCGGCGAGATCATCGCCCTGGCCAAACTGAAGAACACGCGTCTGCTGGACGTTCTTGCCACCAGGACGACCCCGGTGCGCCTGCAGCCGCCCCGCTATCCCCAGCCCACCATGTCCTATGCCGTCTTCGCCGCCTCGAAAGGGGACGAGGACAAGATCGGCTCGGGTCTGCAGCGTCTGGCGGGAGAGGACCCGACCTTCCGGATCGACCGCAACGCCGAGACCCGTCAGATCGTCATCAACGGCATGGGGGATCAGCACCTCAACCTGATGATCGGTCGCCTCAAGAGCGAGTTCCGCGCCGAGGTCACCCTGGAAACGCCCCGGGTCCCGTACCGGGAGACCGTGACCGCGGTGGGTTCGGCCCAGTACCGCCACAAGAAACAGACCGGCGGCCACGGGCAGTTCGCCGAAGTGCACCTGCGCCTGGAACCCTTGCCCGAGGGGGAATTCGAGTTCGACAACGAGGTCGTCGGGGGGAACATCCCCAAGAACTTCATCCCGGCGGTCGAGAAGGGCGTCGTCGAGGCCCTCCAGCGCGGTCCCCTGTCCGGCTCGAAGGTGATCAACGTCAAGGCCGTCGTCTTCGACGGCAAGTACCACGCCGTGGACTCCTCCGAAATGGCGTTCAAGATTGCCTCGCGGGGCGCCTTCCGCGGCGCCATGGCTCAGGCCAGGCCCATCATCCTCGAACCCATCATGACCCTCAAGATCCTCTTCCCGGACGAGTACATGGGCGACATCAGCGGCGACCTCAACAGCCGGCGCGGGCGCATCCTGGGCATGGATCGCGAGGAAGGCATGCAGGTGGTCCATGCCGAAGTGCCCCTGGCGGAAACGTATACCTACTCGATGCAGCTGCGTTCCATCACCCAGGGCCGCGGTTCCTTCGAGATGCGATTCGACCGCTACGAGCCCGTCCCTGCGCAGATTGCCGCCACCATCCAGGCCGCGGCACAGAAGGAGGAAGAGGACGAGTAGGGGCCGTTCCCCAGGGACCACGGTCCGCCCGGGAAACATGGGACATGCCCCCTTCGCCCGTGCGTTCGGACCTTGCCGCCTCGAGCCTCCCGTGAGAGCACCTGGAATGCCCGGCGGAGATATGCCGGCGCCCGGCGCCCGCCAAACAGCGCAGGCGGGATGTCGTTTTCTGCTCCCGGAAGCAAGACGGGGACCAGCGTCCATGCACGACCAGCCCAGGGCGGCACAACTCCTGCTGACAGCCCTGGCGGCAACCGTCTGGGGTGCGGCGGCCGCGGCGGCGCCCCTGGCCCCATGTCTGACAGGGGACACGCTGGACAGCGAGCGCAGCTACGCGGTGCCGGGGCGCACGCCACCCTCGCCACGCGTCCTGCGCATCGGGGGTGTGGCCAACCATGCGCAGGGTTGGGACACCGCCCGGGTCGGGGAGCCCGGGACGGCCCACATGGTGCTGTGTTTCCGCGCTCCTCTGCGGGTGGGCACGGTTCTCCTCTACGGGGGTTGGGAGGTGGCGTATCTCCGCGCCGACGGCGACCCGGGCGCGCCGGAGGGCGAACAGTGGGCGCCGGTGCCCTATCCGGGTGACCCGGCGCGTCTGCTGCGGGCCGTGCCCCTGCCGCCCGGGGTGGAAACCCTGGCCGTGCGCCTGAGTGCGCCCCTGCTTGCGGCGGAGGACGGGACCTTCGCCCGCAGGCTCGAATTCGCCACCCTTTTCGCTCCGCGCCTTGCCAACGTGGCGCCCCTGGCCGGCGTGACGGTGCGTTCGAGTGGGCCGAAGGACCAGGGTTTCCGGCCCGACACCCGGCGCAACGACCCCGCCTGTCTCCTCGATGGGACGGTGGCGGCGCGGAACTGGTCCAGCGCGCCCCGGGACGACCTTTCGCCGGAGCATCCGGAGTGGGTGATGCTGAGCTGGCCTGCACCCCGTTCGGTGCGGGCCTGCGCGTTGTTCGTGGGCGGCAGCGGTTTCTCCGAGATGCGGGTCGAGGCGGCGTCTCTCCACGAAGGAGGGGGCGGAGAAGTCCGGGCCTGGAAAACGGTCGCTCTCCTCGATGGTCGCCGGCCGTGGCGGCCGTTTCTGTGGGAAGTGGCGGAGGATTTCGGGCGGGAGGTGACCGCGGACGCGATCCGCTTCGTCGGCACGGCGGGCATGACGAAGGAACGGGCCGAGGGCGGCGAAGGCGCGGCGCCGGACCGCATCACCCTGGGCGAAGTCATGGTGTTCGAGGAACTCGGGGACAGGCCGGCGCCGGCGTCCCTGCGCCCTGAAACGCCCGTTGAAGGCGTGGTCCCGATCCGCTTCGAGATGGCCGAGGCGGGCAAGGCCTCCATCCAGGTGCTCGACGCCGATGGCAAGGTCGTGGCCAACGTCGCGGCGGGGGGGACCTTCCCCGCCGGTCCGAACACCGTCCAGTGGGACCTCGGAACGCTGGCCGAGTACTGGCCCCCGTACCCCGTGCGGCCCCACGGCAACCCCGACCCGGCCCCCGGGGAACCCCGCCTCGCCGCGCCGGGACACTACCGCTGGCGCGGCTTGCGCCACCCGGGGCTCTCCCTCGAATACCTCTATTCCTATTACCCTCTTAAGGAACACGGACTGGCCTGGATCACGGCCGACACCACCGGCGGCTGGCTCGGCGACCATTCCCCGCCGCAGACCGTGGTCCGAGCCGGCGGCCGCATGTGGGTGGGCGCCTTCTGCGAAGCCGGACACGCCCTCCTCGAATCCGACCTGGACATGCGCAAGCTTTGGGGCAGCAACCGCATCTGGCTGGCATGTCCGCGGGTCCTGGCGGTGGATGGCGGTTCCCTGTTCTACGTCGACCAGGGCGGCTGGGTGGGCAGCCACCTGGCCATGATCCAGCTCGACCTCTCCAGCAGGCGCAGCCGCCGGATCCTGCGCCACGCCATCCCCGACCGGAAGAAGGACCCCGCCGCGGCCGACCGGGAGCCTTGGGACGTGCAGGGACTCCTGGTCCAAGGCACGACGGCGCTGCTCGCCAACCGGGCTGCCGACCGCATCCTCGTCCTGGATCTCTCGGCCAACCTGGCCGGTCCCTGGCGCGGTTTCGGCTGGAACGAAGTGGCGCAGACCTTCGACAGCGAGCGCCTGGCGGTGACCCGGGAACTCGCCCTGCCCTCACCGGGGCGCATCCGTCGGTTTGACGCGCGCCACGCCGCCGTGACCACGGCCGACGCCGTGCTCCTGGTGGACCTGGAGACCTGGGAGACGCGGCCCTTCGTGACCGGCCTGGTTCATCCCCTCGGGTTGGCCGTCGACCAGGCCGGCAACGTCTACGTCGGCGAGATGGATCCCTCCCACCGGGTCAGGGTCTTCCGGCCGGACGGGACCCCGCTGCGGACCGTGGGCAAACCGGGACGGCATCGGGTCGGCCCCTTCGACCCCGACAACCTCGAGTCGCCCGCGGGACTCGAGGTCGACGCCGCCGGCAACCTCTGGATCTGCGAATCCAGCCACGACGTCAAACGCACCAGCGTCTTCGACGCCCAGGGACACTGCCTCCACCAGGTGCTCGGACCCACCCAGTACGGCGGCGGCGGCGACATCGACCCGGCGGACGCCGACCACCTCTTCTACCAGGGCCACGAATTCCGCCGCGATCCCGCCACCGGCACCGTGCGACTGGCCAACCTGATGTGGCGGAGTGACGACGACAGCTACGACCGCTTCTTCGACGGGGCGCCGCACAACTTCGGCGGCTGGGCCCCCGCCTACCCGTTCCGGCGGGACGGACGGCTCTACTTCAGCAGCTGGCAGGGCTGGTCGGCAGGCGCTGCCAACACGCTCTGGGTCTACGACGGCGACCGCGTGCGGCCGGTGGCCGCCGTGGGACTCACCCCCGACTGGCTGCGGCAGCGCCTCGGACGTCCCGCCCCCGACCCGCACTTCGGACACTGCCTGGCGCGCCGGGTGGACCCGCGCGTCGACTTCACCTGGCCCGGTCCCCCGCAGGCGGCCATTCCCGCGGACGGCTTTGCCGTGCGCTGGAGCGGGGTGCTGCTGGCGCCCCGGGAGGGAACGTACCGCTTCTTCACCGCCAGCGACGACGGAGTGCGGCTGCGCGTCGGGCAGGCCACCGTCATCGACAACTGGACCGATCACGGCACCACGGAAGACTCCGGCGCCGTGTCCCTGGCGGCCGGCGGGCACCCGATCCTGCTGGAGTTCTACGAGCGCAGCGGCGGCGCCCGCATCCGGCTCGAGTGGGAGCCGCCGGGCCTGCCGCGCGAGGTCCCCGGGCCGGACTCCCTGCGGACTTCGCGGGCCGACGGGGCCGGGGCCGGGCTCGAGGCCACCTTCTGGGTCGCGGGCAGTTCGGACACGCTCTTTGCCTGGACCGACCGCAACGACGACGGGCGCGTACAGCCCGACGAGGCCGAGGTGGGCGGCGTCACCCTCGACGGCAAGCCGTGGGACAAGGCCGGCGCCTGCTGGCAGTTCCGCCTGAACCATGCCTTCGAGACCGCCATCTCGGACGGCGGCTACGGACAGTCCGGTGTCGCCTTCTTCCGGGTGCGGGAACGGACGGAACGCGGCTACCCGGTGTATGCGCTGCCCACCGAATTCCACGTCGTTCCCGGGCTCACGCACCACGCCGATGCCGTGTTCAGCGACCGGGAAGGCAATGCCATCAGCTGCGACGAATACCTGTACAGCATGCGTCCCGACGGTCACCTCAACTGGCGCTACGTCAACCGCTGGCCGGGGCTCCATGCGGGCCACAACACCACGGCCCGGGGGGATGAGCCCGGGGTGCTCATTGCCCCCACCCGCTTCTTCGGGTCGGTGCTGCTGAACGAGGCCGTCGGCGAGATCCTCTGCCTGAACAGCAACCTCGGGGCCACCCACCTGCTGACCGCGGACGGGCTCTATGTCGACCGTGTCTTCCAGGACTGCCGGATCGGGCTGTCCTGGCACATGAACACGCCGCCGGGGCCGGAACTCCTGGACCGCATCTCCATCGGCGACGAACACTTCGGAGGGACCTTCCAGAAAACCGTTGACGCCGAGGGGCGGACCCACGTCCGCTACGTGGTGGGGCAGCCCCATTGCTCGGTGGTCGAGGTCCATGGCCTGGACCGCATCGAGCGGCTGCGCGGGGGCGACATCGAGGTCACCCCGGGCCACCTTGCCGCCGCCGAGGCCCTGCGCACCCGTCGGGCCCTGCGTGCCGCCGAACCGAAACGCGGCACAATCCACCGGCTGCGCGGCGTGCGCGTGGACGCCGACCCCGGCGAATGGCCCGCGGAACGCCTGGACGGCTTCGCCCTGGGGTACGACGGAGAGAACCTGTTCGTCTTCGTCGAGGCGACGGATGACCGCGCCCCCTTCCGGAATGCGGCCACCGAGGACGGGTTCCTGGAGATGTTCAAGACCGGAGACGTGATCGACGTCATGCTCGGGACCGACCCGGCCGCCCCGGCGGCACGGACGGAGGCGGCGCGGGGCGACATCCGCCTGAGTTTCGCCCCGCTGGACGGAGAGCCCGTGGCCGTGCTCTACGACTATGTCATTCCGGGCACCCCCGAGGCCGAACGCCTGGCCTTCTCGTCGCCCTGGCGTACGGTGTACGTCGACCGCGTGCGCGTCCTCCGGGACGCCCGCGTCGCGGTGCGCCGGGAGGGTGCGACGGTGCGCCTGGAAGCCGCCGTTCCCCTGGCGTCCCTGCACCTCGACCCACGGCCGGGGCTGACCCTGAGGGGCGACGTGGGGCGGGTGCTCTCGGACCAGACCGGCACCCGCGCGGCCGGCCGCGTCTACTGGAGCAACAGGGCCACGAACATCCTCTCGGATGTGCCCTCGGAAGTCATGCTCCAGCCGCGGCTCTGGGGCACGCTGATGTTCGAGTAGGTCCGCCGCGGATCGCGCCGCCGCCGGGCTTGTTCTTCGCCACCGCCGGGCTTGTCCCGGTGGAGGGCGTTGCGCGGCGC
>JAFGRS010000971.1 GCA_016935045.1 Lentisphaeria bacterium
GTCCGGAAAACGGGGTGGGCGCCCCGCGCCGGCCCGGTCCGGGGACGTTTTCCGGCCAGTCCCAGCCTCGGCGGTGTCCGGAAAACGTCCTCTGCCGCATTTTCCGCCGGGTCGTTGTCTGCCGCCCGGGGCGGCGGCGTGCGGTGTCCCGAAGGCCCCCCGAACGTGGGTTTGCGGGGAGGGTCTTGCCGGCCTATCGTGCATTGGCTCGCAGGGATGGCATACGGTATGGGTGCCGCGGCGGTTGCGGGCCCTAAGGAGGCCACGTGGTGTTGCACCTCTCGAATCTGAGGGGCCGGCTGCTGCCGGCACCCATGGTGTTGGCCCTGTGTACGGTCTTTCTGTTCCACGGCGGCCGGGTGGTTTCCGGCCAGGAGGCCCCCATGACTCTGCAGACGGCCACCGTGCCGCGGTATGCCAACGTTGCGGCCATGAAATCGGCTCCGGGTCTGCGTGCCGGGGACGTGGTGGAGACGGCGGGATTCCGTGTCGCGGGGGATGGCGGGGGGGCATTGTACCGGCTGGAGGTCGCGGTCGAGGATCGAGTGCCCAACGAAGCGGACGTGCTTGCCGTGGCGGAGGGGCTTGTTGCCGTCCTGCGGGAAGGCGAAGCGGTGAACTACCGTATGTTCGGCGCCGTTTCGGACGGTGAGGAAGACGATGGCGTGGCGATCCAACGGGCGCACGAGTACGCCAACCGGGAGGGGATTCCCGTCATCAACCGCAGCGGGGAGTTCTGGATCCGGCAGACCAACAGCATCCCCATCGGCACCAACGTGCATTGGGGAAGCACCCGGTTCCACATCGATGAACGCTACAACAGCCGGCGCTCCCCCCGCTTCGTGGTGCTCAACGACGAACCGGCCCGGGACCTGACCTCGGACGCCGAGCTGAAGGCCGCGCTGTTGGCCGGGGTTCGTCCGGGGGTCCAGCTCATTGCGGCACTGGCGCCCTACGCGGGGCATCTGTTCGTCGTTGCCGACGCGCAGGATCGCATCGGGATCCGGGCGGGGCCATACAGCAAGCAGGGCTGGGCCCGGGAAGAGCTGTTCTACGTCGAGGAGGAGGGCCGGATTCTCGGGGACATTGCCTGGGAGTTCAAGGACTTCACCTCGATCAAGGCCATTCCCTGCGGCAGCAGCTACCGTCTTGTCGAGGGGGGTGGGTTCCACTTCTCGGGGGACAGCCCGGAGGACGGTTCGGAGAGCTATCATCATCACGGCATTGCCATTCAGCGCAGCCGGACCCTGATACGGGACCAATGGATGGGGCTCGAAAAGGGTCACCGTGACGAGTCCATGGCCCCGCGGTGCGGGTTCTACGTGCTCGGGAATGTCTATGACGTCACCCTCGAGAACATCCGTGCCATGCCCTGGGAGAAGAACCGTCGGGAGAAGGACCGGGTGGTGGGCATGGGGACCTACGGCATCGGCGGGGCGCGGATGCTGAACTGCACTTTCCGCAACATGACCGCGGAGGGGGGCTGGGTCGCCTGGGGTTTCTTCGGCACGAACCTGAACAAGAACTTCCGGATCGAGAACTGCCGGCTGAACCGGGTGGACGTGCACTTCCACTGCTGGAACCTGCACATCCGCGACTCGGTCATCGGCTTCAAGGGAATCTCGGTGACCGGCGGGGGGGACCTGACCATCGAGAACACGGTCCGCCATGGGAACAGCTTCGTCAGTTTCCGTCGGGACTACGGGGCGAAGTGGGATGGTCACATCCGTCTGCGGGGCTGCACGCTCAGACCGAGCAGCACGGGCGGGGTCTCGGTTCTGCAGTACAGCATGGCGGATTTCGACCATGCTTACCCGGTGGGCTTCGGCCGCAGTGTGGCGATCGAGGACCTCCGCATCGACTACTCGGCGGCAGCGGACAACACGGCGCCCTGCTGGCTGATGGACATCGCGCCGTTTTCCCGGACCCAGGAGGGGGCGCGCCTGTTCTTCCCCCGATCCGTCATCTTCCGCAACGTGACGGTCGAAGGGCGCCGGCAGGGGGTGCGGTTGCTGCGGGTCCCCAATCCGCACGGTTACGATCTGCGCCGCGAGGGGGGATTGGACGGCGGTCGCCTGACGGCGAACTGCACCTTGGTGTGCGACAGCGTACAGCTCGAGAGACTGGTCCCGGGAGACCCGGGCGACCTGTCCCGTGTGCATCTCCTGGTCGGCGGCCCCGCGGCGGCGGACTACGCGGACGGCCTGGCCCTCTATCCGGAGATTCGCTTCCGCGACTGCCGGGGTGTGAGCGTCTACCTGGGAAACTGCGTTGCCAGCGCCTTCTTCGACCGTTGCTCGCTGAACACGGTCACGGCGCCGGGTCTGCGTGGAGAGCTGGCGTTCCGGGACTGCCGGTTTCAGCCCGAGGTAGGGGAGGTGCCGGAGTGGATCTACTCGGTCGACGGGGCGCTGGGGACCCGGTTCAGCAACTGCACCGTGCATGCCCCGGTCGTGGGCGGGGTGGTCACGCCCGGGATGGTGAACCGGACCGGCTTTCTCGAGATCAACGGCGCCGTGCGCCATGCCCACGTGAACACGACCCTGGGGAAGGACATCCTCGACTACTGCCGGGAGCAGGGAACCGTCCTCACGCCCGACTTCATCGCCAGGCTCAAAGCTCACCACGCGCTCGAGGAGTAGGGGTCGCCGCGGACCGGCCGGACCGAGTTGCGGGGTGACGATGCGGACCGCCCGCTTCCTCGCGGACACGCCCTCCCTCCCGGCCCGCGGCTGCGGCTTCCCCCGCGGCTTCCTCGAACGGTTCCAGGTGCACGAGGATGTCGACCACGCGGGGTTCGTCGGCCAGTACCGCGTCCCGGACCCGGTCGCAGACGGCATGTCCGTCGCGCACACTCATGGCGGGGTCCACCAGGACATGCAGGTCGATGGCGTAGCCCGGGCCGATCCGGCGGGAACGAAGTTGGTGGACGTCACGGACGTCGGGAGTCGCCGCGGCCCGTTCGAGGATGCGCCGGTGCACGGCGGCCCCTGCACCCCTGTCGGTCAGTTCCTGGAGGCAGGGCCAGACGATGGTCCAGGCGGCATGGAGCAGCATCCCGGCCACCAGGATGGCCGCAATGTGGTCAGCATCGTCCACGGCGGGCCAGGCCTTGGCGATGAGGATGGAGGCGGCCACCGGGATGGAACTGAGGGCATCGGAGCGGTGGTGCCAGGCGTTGGCGATTACGGCGGGTGCATGGATCCGCGCCCCGACGCGAGCCGTCCAGCGATAGAGGGCCTCCTTGAGGAGGACCGAAGCGGTCGCGACCACAAAGACCGGCCATCCGGGAGGGTGGGCATGCTCCTGCCCGACGGTCGCCAGGGCACGCCAGCCCAGCCCGATGGCGGCGGCGGCGAGAACCGCGCCGATGAAGACCGTGACCAGGGCCTCGATGCGCCGGTGTCCGTGGGGATGGCTGTCATCGGCCGGCGCCATCCAGAAACCGACACCGACGAGGATGGCTACGTCCGTGACGCAATCGGACAGGCTGTGGGCTGCATCCGCCAGGCAGGCCTGGCTGTTCCCGGCGACCCCGACGACGGCCTTGACGGCCCCGAGAACGACGTTGAGCAGCAGTCCTGCCCGGGTGACGCGTTGGACCTCGCTTTGGTACGCCGGCGGGTTGAGGGGCTTTGTCTGCACGGTCTGGATCCCCTGCACGCCGGCTGCCTCGATATGCCCGGCTGCTGTTGCCTGACGGACCATTCTCAGCCACCGCAACGCGCCGGCGGCTCTGCTGGAACTCCCTAATCCTCAACGATCTCCGCTTTGACAACGCGGCCGCGGTCATCAAAGTGGACATGCAACCTGTCGCCATCGAGGCCGTGGTGGAATCTGGGATAGCCGAGCCAGTAACTAAACGCCTTTCTGTCAGGCCAGCTACTCTCAGGCTCCCCGAGTGCATCGAGCACGTGTTCCCTGGACGTTCCTCGGTCCAGGTGCTGTCTGATGGCTGCAACAGTCATCTTCCTCCTCGGGCTCCGTATTTCCTCCGTGTTCCCGGTGCAGGATTGCCAGACCTGCTGATCAAAACTGGCCGAACGAAACTCAATCTGCCGTGCTCGGGGCTTCCTCGTCGTCCTCGTCTCGGTGCTGAAGATGTCCATTCCTCCAGTCCAACGCCCGAACTGAGCCCAGGTTGCCAGCGCCCGGACGGCCCGTGTTCCAGAACTCACCCATGGTGACAAGCTGAACGCCCGAGTCTGGGCGGGTTCTGCGGGAAGAGTGGTGAGTCTGTGGTACGGTCTGGTTCGAGCAAAGAACCGAACCGACACCAGCAGAAATCACCCGCAGGAACGTACAACCTGTCCTCTTCGGTGGCAACGGGGTTGCCACAGACCGGGCGCAAGTCAGGGGATGGTGCCGTTCCCACAGAACATACAGCAGCAGAGTCTATTAGGCCTACTGGACTGATGCTGA
>JAFGRS010000972.1 GCA_016935045.1 Lentisphaeria bacterium
CACATGCGGTGTGGCAGAACTCGTGCGGCATGGGGACCTACGGAGCTGACATGCGCCCGCGCGGGCCCTAAGGGCTTGGCGGGGGGATGAAGGCACGCCATATTGGGGCCGCCAATCGGAGTGCCGGCGTGGCAACCGGGGAGAGAATGCTCCACATCGGGGAGGAACTCCCGGCCGTCGCGATGACCGAGGAGTGGTGCATACGGTGAGCACACGTCGCGCAGAGCTTCCCGCCGAAATCGACCTGCGGCCGGCATTCGCCCAGTGGGGTCTGCCGGGGAGGCGCCAGGAGAAGCGTCCCACCTGCTCGGTGTTCACGGTGATGGGGGCGCTCGAATTCGCCGTTGCCCGCCGCCAGCGACGCGGGGTCCGCCTCAGCGTCGAGTACCTCAACTGGGCGGCGAGCCAAGCCCGCGGCGAAGCCCGGGACGGCGGCTTCTTCTCCGAGATCTGGAACGGCTTTGCCGAGAGAGGAGTCTGCCTCGAGGAGGACATGCCCTACCGCGCCGCCTTCGATCCCGCACAACCTCCGAGCGCCGCGGCTCAGGCCGACGCCAGGACGCGGCTGAGCCTGGGACTGGGGTTCCGCTGGATCAAGGAGTGGGACGTGACCACCGGCCTGACCGACGCGCATCTGCTGGCCATCCGGCAGACCCTCGCCTCCGGCTGGCCCGTCTGCGCGGGCCTGCGCTGGCCGAAGCAGGAAGCCTGGGACGACGGCGTGCTGCGGATGTGCCCTCCCGAAGCCGTGCGCGACGGGCACAGCGTGCTGCTGGTGGGGTACCGGGACGATGCCGGCCAGCCCGGCGGGGGAGTCTTCGTTTTCCGCAATTCCGGCGGCAAGGGCCAGGACGGGATGATGTCCTATGGCTACGCCCAGGCCTACACGAACGACGCCGCCTGGGTGGGCTGCGAACTCCGCGCGCCGGAGAGCGGAGGCAGACGACGCTCGAGGCCCCGGCCCGTCCCCGCGGCGACGGACCTGCTTTTCAGCGGCCCCCTGGGCAGCCTCGCCGCGCCGCCGACCGGGCGCAGCCGCCGCATCTCGAGCAACGAGCAACCGCACTGGAACGACGGCAACTTCGACATGACCGTGCTGCCCCCCGGCAAGTCCCTCGAGATGCCGTTGCTCGAAGGCCCGGGGGTCATCACGCACATCTGGATGACCAGCCACGCCGGCCGGGTCGGCGAACTCAACGCCCTGAGCCTGCGGATCTACTGGGACGGCCGCGAGCGCCCCGGGGTCGAGGTGCCGCTGGCCGAGTTCTTCGGCGTCGGCCAGGGCCGCCCCGCAAGCCTGGAGAGTTTTCCGGTGCAGGTGTCGCCGTCGGGGTCGCTGACCTGCTACTGGCGCATGCCCTTTGCGGAGTCCGCGCGGATCGTGGTAGCCAACGACAACCCCGACCGGCTGGCTGGGCTCTACTGGCAGGTGGACTGGGTGGAACTCGACGCCCTGCCCCCCGAAACGGCCTACTTCCACGCGCACTACCGGCAGGAGTACCCGGCGGTGGCGGGGCGCGACTATCTCATCGCCGACCTGGCGGGTCAGGGGCGCTACGTGGGCACGGTCCTGTCGGTGACCCTGGCGCAGGACGGTTGGTGGGGCGAGGGCGACGACTTCTTCGCCATCGACGGCGAAGCGGTCCCGAGCCTGCAAGGCACCGGCAGCGAGGACTACTTCAACGATGCCTGGGGATTCCGGCCGCGCCTCGGCGCCTGGTTCGGCCAGCCGCGCTGGGAGGGGTACGCCGCCGGGGACAGCGGCGTCTGCTACCGCTGGCACGTGCTCGACCCGATCGGTTTCCGTTCCTCGCTCCGGGTGGCGATCGAGCACAAGGGGAACCTGCCCGATTCGGCCGACGGCTTCTTCCTCGAACGCCCCGATTTCATCAACAGCGTCGCCTTCTGGTACCAGACCGGCCTCCCAAAGGACGCCCCGGAACTCCCGCCCTACCCGGCCCGCTGCGTGCCCTGGCAGACCCGGCTCCTCGTGCGCGCCTTCCGGCAGGCCGAGACCGGGGGCGCCGGAACGCTGCGCGTGGACACCGCGGGCATGTTCGGGGCCAGGCCCATCCTGCGCTGGGACAACACCGAGCCGGGTGCGCGGCTGACGGTCCCCTTCTCCGTCGACCGGGATGGGCGCTATGCCTTGAGGCTGACCGCGGCCGCCGCGCCGGCGCACGGGATCTGCGAGATCGACATCGACGGCCAGACGGCGCTTGCGTGCGCGGACTTCGCGGCCGGCGACGAGGAACTGGACCTCCCTCTCGGCCTTCGGGAGCTGCGGGCCGGGCCGCACACGCTCTCCTTCCGGGCTCTCGCCGGCGCGGACGGACGCGCGCGCCCGCTGGCGGTGGAGTCCCTGCGCCTCCTGCCGCTCCCCCCGCCCGCAACACGGGAGGTGAAGACGGACAACGAAGCGCACTTCATCCGCCTGGCAATCGGCCGCGCCGTCTACGCGCACCGCCTTGCCTACGATGCCGTCCCGGATGCGCTGCAGGCCCTGGTGGACGCTGACCTCATGCACCCACGCTACCTGGCCGACGAGAACGGCATACCCCTGCGCTGCCGCCGCGAAGGCGACGCCCTGGTCGTCGAGAGCGCCGGCGCCAACGCCTGGACGTACCGCTGGCAGGGATTGGACGCGCGGCGCTGACCCGACCCCTCACGTCTCGGAAGTGCTACATATCTCGTTGCGATGCAAGGACCATGGACCATGGACCATGGACCATGGACCATGGACTTATCGGACGCCCAATGCCGAACGCCCAACGCCGAACATCGAACGTCGAATGGGGAAGCTGGAGATGCAGTGGATCCCATTCCGGGTATCCGTTTAGCGTCCACCCGCTTGTCGCGGGCGATCGCGAAACGGCTACCAAGCGCGCCAGGGCGCGCGCTGGGAGCTTCCCGGGACAG
>JAFGRS010000973.1 GCA_016935045.1 Lentisphaeria bacterium
CCATGACGATCATGCCGCCCGACCCCATGATGGAGCCGACCTTGGCCAGGGAGTCGTAGGTGATGGGGGTGTCGAAGAGGGAGGCCGGGATGCATCCCCCCGACGGGCCGCCCGTCTGCACCGCCTTGATGCGGGCCTTGCCGATGGCGCCGCCGCCGATCTCGTACACCATCTCCCGGAGGGGCGTGCCCAGGGGCACCTCGACCAGTCCCGTGTTGCGGATCTTGCCCACCAGGGAGAAGATCTTGGTGCCCGTGTTGCCCGGGACCCCGGTGGCGGCAAACGCTGCCGCACCCTTGGCGATCAGCGTGGGAATGTTGGCCAGTGTCTCGACGTTGTTGATGCACGTCGGGCAGCCGTACAGGCCCTTGCGGCTGGGGTACGGCGGACGTTGGCGGGGTTCGCCCATTCGGCCCTCGATGGAGCGCAGCAGCGCCGTTTCCTCGCCGCAGACGAAGGCGCCGGCCCCGCGCACGATCTCGATTTCGAAGCGGGTCCCTGTTCCCAGGATGTCCTGTCCCAGCAGCCCCATGCCCCGGGCCTGATGCAAGGCGATGCGGGCATGTTTGATGGCGAGGGGGTATTCGCTCCGGACATAGAGGATGCCGTCGCTGGCGCCGATGGCCATGGCCGCGAGGATCATGCCTTCGATCACCGCATGGGGATTGCCTTCGAGGAGGCTGCGGTCCATATAGGCGCCCGGGTCCCCTTCGTCCGCGTTGCAGATCATGAACACACGTTGGCGTCCCGTGCCTTCCCTGCGCGCCAGTTCCCATTTTGCTCCGGTGAGGAAGCCTGCGCCGCCCCTGCCTCGCAGGCCGGATCGTTTGACCTCTTCGATGAGCCATTCCGGGTCCCCGCGGCGTATCGCTTTCAGCAGGGCGTCGTACCCTCCCACCTTGATGTAGTCGACGATGCGGATGGGATCGAGGCGCTGGTTGTTGCCCAGGATGGTGCGCACCTGCCCCGCGAAGAAGGGGATCTGCTCCTGACTGTCACAGCGGCGCAGGGAACCCGGTTCGCGGTAGAGCAGGTCCTCGACGGTATCGCCCGCGAGCACGGCATCGATGATCCGGGGCACCTCTGCCGGGGTCAGTTTGGGATAGAGGGCGTGGTGCGGCTCCACCAGGATGAAGGGGTCCATCTCGCAGAAGCCGAGGCACCCGGTGATGCGGAGGGAGATCCTGCCCGTGAGGTCCCGTTCGAGGACCTGGCGTTTGATCATGCGGATGATGTCGCCCGAACCGCTCGCCTGGCCGCCGGTGCCGCCGCAGACCACGAGGCAGGGGTTCCTGTCCGGGTCCGTTCCCCTGACCTGTCGGCAGAATGCCTCGAAGTCGCCCGTTGACATCCTTGTCGTCATGATGGCCGGCTTCCCTTGCTCGATCGGGCCCGCCCGGTTGGGGCACCCAGGTCCAGTCGATGGCCGGGGCAGCCTTTGCGGGGACAGAGGTGCAGTGCAGCGTTCTCCCCCACTGCCAGGACCATCATGTCAGCCCCGCACTCGGTACAGCCCGAGTCCCCCGCGAAGGGTTCGCCGCAGTGTGGGCAGAACCACTCCGTCAGTGCCTGCCCGGGAATGTCGAGGCGGCACTGCGCCCCGCCTTCCGCGTAGACGGGCGGCAGCTCGAGGTCCGCGTTTCCGTCCGCGTAGGCCAGGCGCACCCGTATGGACGGGTTTCCCGACTCCGCTTCGGCCCCGTCCATCAGGCTGTGGCCGCAGTGTGGGCACGCTGCCGCGAGGACGAAGCCGGTGTCATCCCGGCCGCTGCCTGCGCTGCGACACCCGTTGCGCGCCTGATCCAGGATGTGCCGGACGTCCGCCGTGGTCACATGACGGAAGTACCTACCGTCCACCACCACGGTCGGCCCGAGGGCACAGGCCCCAAGGCAGTTCACCGTCTCCAGGGAGAATTCCCGGTCGCTTGTCGTCTGACCCGGATCGATGCCCAGCTGACGGCTGAATTCGTCGGCGATGCGCTGTGCGCCACGAACATGGCAGGCAGTTCCCAGGCAGATCGAGACCAGGTGTCGGCCCCTGGGCTGCAGGCTGAACGCCCGGTAGAACGTGGCTACGCCATAGAGGTCCGTCAGAGACCGCCCCGTCAACGTGGCCAGCCGACGCAGGGCCTCCTCGGGCAGATAGCCATATGCCGTCTGCATCTCCGCCAGCATCGACAGCACCTCCCCACGCGAGCCGCCGTGCTCCTCGACGATTTCCTCGACGATCTTCAGCTCCATCGATCCCTCTGTGGTTGCTGCTCCCACACCCACGCTCCCGATGCTCGATCGACCGTCCCGTGCCTCAGGCGTATTCCTCGCAATGCCAGACGCCCCCGGGCGGTCTCGTTAGGCGGCAGGTGTCCCGGTGCTCGCAGTTCGAGCACAGACCCATGGTCTGCCGCAGCACGGATGCCCGTCTGGCCTGCTTGCCCCGCACCGCCGGGGCTTCCTTCGCTGGCATGTCCACCGCGGCCACCGCCCCGTCATCGAATTCCTCGCAGTACCACACCGGCGAACCCAGCCCCTCGCCCAGCACACAGTTCGCGCGGTGCAGGCATGTCCCGCACAAACCCAGACGCAAAGACGAGGAGTGCATGACACCCTCTCATGGCAGCAGCGGGCCGACAGGCCGGGCCCCGGACGCGCCTCGGAAGACGCCTCCGCCCCAGCAGGCGGCATGCCAGCACAGATCCCCTCCGACCCAATGCCGGCGCGACGCCTCGATTCCCATCCCGGCAGCAGCGGAAGTGGAGCAAAATGCCCCTGCTGGGGAATTTCTCCCCGACGTTCCGGGTTCTCCACCATGGCAGGCGCTGTTCGGGAACCCAACGCCGCCGCCGGGCTCACCGATGAGGGATAAAGACGTGGGCGTGCCGCCGCCCTTTCCCCCTTCTTACGGATCGGCGCTCCACTGCCGCAAGGACAGTGGCGGCGGGGATGCGCGCCATGATCTCCCTTGCCCCGGATCGGCGCTCCACTGCCG